>JADFZC010000199.1 GCA_015232735.1 Oligoflexales bacterium
GTGCCGCACTTAAAGACAAGATCAAGGATCTTGGAAACAGGCTGAAAAAAGCTGAAGACGGTAAAAAAGGCAAGGATCAGGAAATCGGCGATCTCAAGACAAAACTCGCCGATGCCGGAAAAGACAGTGCCGCACTTAAAGACAAGATCAAGGATCTTGGAAACAGGCTGAAAAAAGCTGATGACGAAGGCAAAGGCAAGGATAAGGAAATCGGCGATCTTAAAACCAAACTTGCTGATGCAGCAAAAGATAATGCGGATTTGAGAGGGAAACTTGCGAACAATGACCTTGATCTCTGGAAATATCAGAAACAGAAGAAGGCACCTGAAAGCGATTCTGGTCCAAGAGTTGGAAATCTGGAAAAGGCGCTTAGTAATGCCGACAAGTTAAACCAGGATCTCGGGAAAAAGGTTAATGAATGTCAAACCGAATTGAGCAAGGTGAAGACGAATGACGATGGCAAGGACAATCAAATCAAAAATCTGCTTGCCACGGTTGACGATATCAAGTCTAAAAATGTCAAATGCGCTGAAGAACGCGACAAAGCGGTTGAAAAAGCTGGTTCGATAGCTGAGAAAAACAAGGATAATGTTTTACAGCTTTCCGCTCTGTCAGACAAATTGAGCGGTGCACGCGATGCCTTGCGCGCAATTGGCAATGAAAGGAAAAAAATCGCATCGACTCTTGCAGACGATCTTAAAAAGGCCGGCATGGATGTCGACATTGACGATAAAACGGGTAAGCTGACAATGAGAATGGACGAATCATTCTATTTCCAGCATAACAGCTACAATCTTACGGAATCGGCAAAAGAGAAACTGAAGAAAGTAATACCGATATATACGCAAAGCCTGTTCAAGAACAAAGAGATATCTCAAAGGATTTCAGCGGTTACAATTACGGGTTTTGCAAGTCCAAGGTATGAGGGCACATATGTGAATCCAATCTCTGACAACTTGAAAGCATTCGACTATAACTTAAACCTCAGCCTTAACAGGGCAAGGGAAATCACTCAGTATATACTGGGCGACGAGGTTGGTAACTATCCTCACAAGGAAGAGCTCAAAGCGATTGTAAGCGTTTCGGGCCAAAGTTATATGCACCCTATTCTGAAGTCCAAAGACAAGGAAAAGAATTCATCTGAGGAAAAGGAGGATAACACATGCGGACCTTACGATTGTGCAAAATCGAGACGCGTTGAAATAAGTTTTATGCTTAAAGAATGGGAAGATACCGCCAAAGATCTTCGCCTTTTAAATAACAAGTTAAAGTAGAAGAGAGGTGTCCATGAGCATCAGTATAGACATAATTGCATTATTTAGAACGATTTCGTTAAATTTGATTCCAATAATGTTTTCAGTGCTGTGTCTGGCCCTGTTTTTGCGGTATCTGGCCTATCGATCCGGAAAAATGAATCAGGGATATTTTAATGCATTCTCCAGGACCCTTCAGAAAATCCTTGAGGATGAATCAACTACCTCGGAACCAATTTACGACATAGACAGATGGCTTTCCCAGGTACTTGACAAGGTGGCGCATCACCTCCCGAACAGGTCGTTCCGGTTCATGGGCAAGGTAAGAAAGCAAAAGGAGGAATCTATTGCGGACAGGATGCTGAACAAAAAGGATGAGGCTCTAAAAACATATGTTGAGGGAAAAAAATTGACGATAGCAAGCGTAAAACAGCAGGTCGACGCTTTCCGGAGCCCTCACCCTCCGGATTTCCATGAAATAACGAGGCGCGTTCTCGATCAGGACATGGGTTGGCGCAAAATTGCCAGAATTTTGCCGGTGGATGCATTGTCACGCTCTTTTGATATATTGCCGGGTCTTTTTGTCGTCGGCGGTATCTTTGGCACTTTTATCGGTATCACTTCGGCTTTGCCAAAAATTGCCAGTATTGATCTCAACAAAATACATGAGGCTGCTCCCATACTTAATTCATTCGTTACGGACCTGTCATTTTCCATGAACGCTTCCATCACGGGGATTGTCTGCAGTGTTGTAATGACCATTTTAATTGCATTATTCCCGCTCGATACCGTAAGAGATGATGTTATGAGAAATATGGATCAATCCTTTGAATTCATGTGGTATCAAATTCATGCGAGCAGGATGTCAAGGGCTGAAAAAGCAATGATTCAGGAACTGCAGCTCATACGGGAAGCCTTGGTGGAAAAAGGAGGTGGGGGCAGGCCAACTGACCACCAAAAAGATTTAAAGAAAACATCATAAGGAAGAAACGATATGGCTATTGTCGACATAGTAAAAAGTTGTCCAATATTTTTTGAGCTATATGATGACGAAATCGAGAAGGTTCTTAAGGACTGCAAGGTTCATACTTACAACGACGGCGATTACATTGTAAAGGAGGGTGATAAGGGGAAAGAGATATATATTATGCTCGCCGGAACCGCATTTATGCAAAGAAAAGTCGGCAACAAGACGGTCAATATTGAGACGCTTAAGCACTCCAGCGTATTTGGCTATTTTGTTCTGACAGAAGAACAAACCTATACATCCGATATTGTGGCTTCAGGTTCAGCTGATGTTTTAAGCATTCCATATGATCACCTGCTGGGATTCTTCAGGACTAATCCGGGAATCGTCGCGGTAATCGCTCTAAACCTTACACGAATGATGGCCCAAAGAATGGACGCTCTCAGGGAAAGCATCTTTGAAAAAACAAAAGCCCTGGAAAATGTTACCGACAGTATCAGAAGACATAAAAAGGTTTCAGGGGAATGACTTTTTACTGTTCTTGCTCCTGGGATGGGGCCTTGAATGGCAAAGTGATGACAAACTTTGTATTTGGACTGCCTTTTTCCAATGTCAGGCGCCCTCCATGATTTTCAAGTATATTCTGACAAATGCTGAGTCCCAGCCCGGTCCCTTTGCCCACTTCCTTGGTAGTGAAAAACGGCTGCATGATCTTTTCCTGAATCTCTTCCGGAATCATGGGACCGCTGTCTGTAATCGAGATTTCAAGATTTGTTCTTTTTACGACATCAATCTTTATCCAGCGGTTTTCTAATGTGCTTATGGCATCACAGGCATTATTCATAAGATTCAATATGACCTGACTTATTTCCGCCGGACGGCATTGAATCTTTGCACCCTCGGCCATATTGTTGACCTCAAGCACTATACTCATATAATCCAATTTGTATTTGCAGAACGCAATGGTGTCGTTTAAAATTTCCTTGAATTCTATGTTCGAGAACGGATCATTCTGGGAGTTGCGTGAAATTCCTCGAAGTCCCTTGATTATTCCACTTATTTTATTTGTCATTTCTTCTATAGACTGAAGCATTTCACAGCAGAGTTCTTTGTCAATGGCCTCTGCTGAAAGGGCATCTTTCAGATAGTAGCAGCGCCCCATGATAACTGCGAGAGGAGTATTTAGTTCATGGGCAAGACCTGCAGCCATTTCTCCAAGCGCAATAAGTTTTGCGGCATTTACGGAAGCGCTTCTTTCCTTTTCAAGATTCCTGAGCGATTCCTCAAGTGCTGTAATATCCTTTACTGCGCAGACAGCCAGAGTGACTTTTTCGCTGGTTTCCAGCAAAGTAACTGTGAACAAGGTGGGAATCTCGGTCTTATCTTTCGACAGAAGTACAATTCTTCGGTTATTGATCATCCCTTTCTGAAAGAGTTTTTTCAGTTCCACGGCTTCGAAAAGATCCTCTTCCTCCTCTTCATCAGAGACATCCTTGATTAATTCAAAAATTGATCTTTTAATAAGATCCTCGGAAGAATATCCCAGCATCATATGTCCGGCTCTGTTCACCTGGACTATTTCCCCGGTTTGCTTACAAAGAAATATTGCATCAAATGTTGAATTAAATATATCTGCCCAGTTAACATGCATTTTGTCAGCAGATTCTATTTCCTCATTTTTTGGCATATTTTTACTCCATTAAGCTTTCTTAGGCCCTTCAAGCTTTTCCAAGAGCTTGCTCGCTTTTTCATAATATTCGCAAATTGAAAGGGCTTTTCTCAGATAGATAGCCGCCTCACTGTTTTTTCCTATGTCCCTGAACGATAGCGCTGCGTTGTAATAGATGCGATGATCCATGGGCATGGCTCTGGCTGCGGAATCAAAATATTTGATTGCTTCTTCAAATTTTCTCATTCTCCTTTTGATAACACCTATCAGATTAAGAACATCGGCTCTGGGTTCATCACAGTTGCCAAGTGCCTTGTCCGCATAGACCGCAGCCTCTTCAAGTTTTCCCTCAGCCAATTTTACCCTGGAGATTAGCGAATATTGGCGCCAGCTTTTCTCAACATCCTTGTTTTTTATGATTTCATTGGCTATCTTCTCACTATACGTAGGGAATCCAAGCTGAAGGCAGACATCCCCAAGTTCATTGAGCCAGAAAATCTCTTTTTCCCTATAAAGCTCCGTCATAAGTTCAGTAAGTATCTCATTGAATTTTTTCTGGTCGTTAGTCTTAAGGCAATGAGATAAAAGTTCAAATTTGAAACAGTAGTTTTCGGGATCCTGCTTAAGGGCTCTGTCAAAATGACTTTGAAATTCCTTCAAGTTCTCTTTTTCTGTATGGAGAAGGCCGCTTCTTGCCACAAGATTGTTTTCGTCTATGGAAAGTATTTCATTATAAAGCTTTTTTGATTGCTTGATCATGCCTTCCTGATAAAGGTATCTGGCCGTCTTAAGACGTCTCTGCATTGAGGTCTCGTCCCAGTTATCGTGTGCATTTTCCGCAAGAAGTTTCGAAATGGTGTCATATTTGAATGGAGTATAAATTATTGCCCTTACTTTATAATCGCTGATGAGATTTTTCCAGCTGGGCTCGATAATGTATCCTGTCTCAAAAACAAGAATGACGGGAATATAGGGAATCGTGTCGTCGATCTGGATCTTTCGTAAAAAGTTAGTCCAATGGATATCTTTTATTTCAGAAAATACAAACAATAACTCAAAAGGTTGAATGCGCAAAAAATCATGAATTTCCATCCCGGATTCGAAAACCATGAAATTTTTCCGCTCCGGTGTCTGGCAGATGCTTATAAATTCAGATGTTAAATCCTTGTTTTTTCCGATTATCCCAATTGCTGTGCCTGATCTACCCTCTGGCATTGTCTTCACGCCTGTAATTATTGGTTTTTATATTACTAAAATTATTATACCAGATTTTTGGAAAATACAGCCATTTCAAAGAAGAGAGTCTTATCCGAAGTGCCTGTTGAGGGGAAGTCATTGTCAGATATGAGATTTTTCCAGGGCCATTTCGGATAAGAGTCCGAAAGAAGAGAGTAAAGAAGAACGTCTTATCCGAAGTGCCCGTTTAGGCCATATCTTGTTGCTTAATTCTGTGGCTATTTAAAATAAAATGAATTTCATCTTTGGCTGACATATGGTTGTCTTTCTCTTTAAGAGATCAAAAATAAGTTACATAAAACAAAACACATGGTATAAATACCTGAGTTCAGGAGATCCAGATGTTTTTGACATTAAAATTAAATAACCTGACACTTGCTTGTAGGTCCTGCAATGAGCAAAAATCGAATAAATC
>JADFZC010000200.1 GCA_015232735.1 Oligoflexales bacterium
CTTTTGCCCAGAAACTGCAAGTTGACAATAAATGGAAAAATAAAGCTCATCGAGATGGACTGGAACTACATAGTCAGCAATAATCTGATAAAAAGGGTTATTGCAACCGTGCGCGATGTCACTGAAATAAAAAGGCTTGAGCAGGAATCTCTTGAACATCAGAAGGAGATGGAAATAATAAGTGAAATCCTCCCTGTTTCCAGGATGGATTTTTCAGATTTCATATGCAACTCAAAGGAATTTATCTGTCAGAACCATATGCTTATCGAGAAGATTGACGGAAGAAGCACTGACATGATTGCAGTTCTTTTCAGAAATATGCATACCATTAAAGGCGAAGCGCGGCTCTATGGTTTCAAGAGCATTTGCAGCAGCGTGCACAAGGCGGAACAGACCTATGACATTTTAAGATTGACCGGTGTGGATGTGCAGGAATCGGACAAGAGACAGATGAAGGAGGAACTGAAAGACGTCGAGAAATTGATTGCAAGATATAATGACATCAGCACAAACAAGCTTGGCAGGGCAGCTTCCGAGGTCGACCATGATAAAGTCGTTCTGAACAGAAGTCTTATAAAGTCGGTCTCCGAGCCTTTGCTTCAGATCGATATTGATAAAACCGGCGAACATAAAAGCACCTTTGAAAGATTGCGTAATTTCTTTATATGGGCAAACACTTATGATTTTTCAATCTGCTTGTCAGGCATGTTGAAGGGGATGCCCATATTGGCCAGGGAGCTGGAAAAGGAATCCCCGGAAATATTGATCGCAAACGGCAAAATCCGGATAACAAAGGAGGAGAACGATCTTATCAAAAAAGTGCTCATACATGCATTTCGCAATTCAATCGATCATGGCATTGAAACCCCTGAGGAACGGAGGAGAGCTGGCAAATCGGAAAAAGGGAAAATAGAGATTTCAACGGACATAGTTGATGAAAATTTAAGGATTCTTTACAGGGATGACGGAAGAGGTCTCAATTTGTATGCGATCAGGGAGAAGGCGATTCAAAGAAAATTGATTGGAGAGAGTCATAATCTCGGATGGCAGTACATAGCCGAACTGATTTTCACATCCGGGATGTCGACGTCAAACAAAGTCACCAAGATTTCAGGGCGCGGCGTCGGAATGAACGCCATCAAGAAATTTGTGGAATCATACGGGGGAAGCGTCAATCTGATCCTGGAAGGAGAGGTGCCTCTATCGGGCTTTGCCCCTTTTACACTCTCCATCACCATCCTGCGAGGCAGGCAGCACATGCTCCATGCTGTGCACAGGCAGTTATTCGATTTTGCAGCCTGAAAGGGAAAGGTTTTTTTTTGGTCTGTCAGTGTCCAAGTTCCGTGCCGCCCTGGGATGTGCGTCCGGTGATTTCACGGAGCCTTTGAATGATGATTGCAGTCTCGACGCTCTTTGGATTTATCACAAGCGAGGTCTCATATGCCCTCAGCGCCTTTACGTACTGTTTCTGCAGGTAAAAGACGTTTCCCTGAAGATCATAAAGCACGCTTACATGGGGAAACTCCGATATAAGCTGGCCGAGCTTTACATTTGCGACATCATAATCGCCCCTGAGTATCGTAGCCTGGGTCGATGCGATGCCTTCGGAAAGTCTGTTCATGGATTCTCTTGAAATCTCCTTGCACTGGTCGAGCTTCTTTGCCGCCTCTTCGGACATTCCTCCCGAGGCCGTGGAATTTGCAAGCGGTATGAGGTTAAAGTTGACTCTGTGGCGGCTGGTGAAGGAAGACCTTGGAAGAACGACGGAGTTTTCGAAGTAACCCTCCTTTAAAACCGTGATGCGCGCGTAGTCCCTGTCGCCTGAATCAAAAACCCGGTCAAGGGAAATGTCAAGCGGCGTCTGTCCTATGACTGTCCTGTTGTTGTTGCTGTTTATGACGATAACATCAGATTTTTCAGGCGTAGAGGTCACAGTCAGGGTGCCTATGCTTGCGCATCCCGTCATGCACATTATAAATGGCGTCAATAATACACTTTTCATAGGCATTATTCTTTCCGCTCATAATTTTGGTCTGAATTCTTCAAACCTCATTTTTATAAATCGGAAAAAAAATTTTTTTCTTTAGTGAAAAAAAGACGGAAAACTCTGAATTATAAGGAAGCTCCTATGCCGCCCATGACATTATACTCGGAAATATGGCTGGTTAGGGGACCTTTGAGGGAGATGTAGCGGATTTTCGTCGTGATATAGTACTTTTCGCTGAATTGGTAATCGATAGAGAGGGTTATTCCTGCCCCGGCGTAGGATGAATTTATCGATTGGTACTGCCTCTGGTTGAAGGAAAATCCTATCGATGGCCTGAAGACCTCAAAATATGACCAGCTTATCGTCCTGTCATTATATTGAAAGGGGCGGTTGAAGGTAAATGGGTAGTAGGCCAGCTCAAGGTCGAAACCGAAGCCGAGGTCCATGCTTTTTGTTCCGAGGATATAAAAACTGTAGGATGGTCTGAAAACAAACCGGTCCCCTATCTCGCTTTCGTAGACAAAATGATAGATCCCAAGATTTGCGAGTTTGTCCCTGGTCGTCTTTGTTTTTGCGTCAAGCTGGAAATATCCGCCCATTATGCTGTAACCCGAGGCAAGTATGATTTCCGGGATGAAGATGAGGGATGCAAGGTATAGTGCCAGGGAACGGACAAGAAGATTTGTATTAAATCTTCTTTTATGGCGGCATATGTATTTCATATGTCTAACCGGCTTTTGGAAGGGTTGTGTCATTTTCCTTTTCCTTATCCGCTTCGCTGGGCGATTTATCCTTGTCGCTTATATTCTCGTCTGGTTTTTTTGCATCAGCACTGGAATCCGCCGGCTTTTTATCACCATCTGCCTGCGCTGGAGGTATCGGCTGTGAGGCCTGAGGCGGTTTTGGCGCCTGAGGGGCCATTGGAGGTCTCGGCGCGCCGACGGGAGCCTGAGGCGGTCTGGGCGTCTGCGCTGATTGGGGCGTTTGCGGTGCTGCAGGTGCCATGGGAGGTGTCGGAGCAGGTCTCGATGCAGGCGGTGCTGAAGGAGCAGTCGCTGCCTGCGTCTCGGCGGTTTTTTGAACCAGCCCGGGGGCCGGCGTCTGGACTGTCTGGGGAGGGCTTTGCTGGGCTGAGGCGCTTTGAACCGGTTTTGGAGCCTGCGGCTGATGTGCGGCTCTTTGCTGCTTGAGCCTTTCCGCCTGTTCCTCCTCACTTGCCTGGCTGTCTTCCAATGTCTTTTCAGATTCTCTTCTCAACAATATTTCTTCAAGGGCAAAGGCGATTGTTTCCCGGACCTTGCCTATTTCCGTCTTATTGAAGGTCTTGCTCTTGTCAAGGTTCTTGAATCCCTCGAAAAGGAGGAATTTCTGTTTTTCGTTCATTATTTCTTCAAAATTGCGTCTCTGGTCCTTGGGGACATTGAAAAGGGCCATAGTCCAGTCGTTGAGGGTGAATCTCGGAAAGATCTCTCCGATCACATCCATCGGCTGGTTGAACAGGACATAAAAGGGCGGCCTTATGGTTTTAAGAAAAGAGTCCGGACCGCTGGCCTCGTAAACCTCCTTTTCCTCGTTTGTGTCGGCGGAAAGCAGAAATTCGACCAGGCCCCGTTCATGCTCATAATATTCAAGCATCTTCGGATCATTGAGAGGTTTCAGCTTCAGAGCCATCTCCCTTATGGAAGCAACCTCCTCCTTTGGCAGAAGATCGGGCTTGAATGTCGGGTCGAGAAGCTTGCCCCATGCGCCGGGGAATGCCATCTTCCCGTACCGGATGGACACGCTGGAAGGCATGTATGCAAGGATTGAGAGCGCCTTCCATTGTCCAAGTTCCCGGAGAATTTCAACGACGTCATTTTCGAGTCTCCACAGGTATGTCAGAAGTTCGTCAAAGTCAAGGCGCAGCGCCGCTTTCCTGTTTTGTGTAAGGCTGTTGAGAAGCTCCCACGACTGAAGGCCCATCTGTGCCTTGCTGAACATGACCGATAGCCATTGCCTTCCTGTTGTCAGTGAGAAAATCTTGTTCTGTATCTGAATAGGGAATTCCTTGACAGCCCCGGTGACTATCCTGGGATCTGTTTTCAGGTATTCGGAGAAGATGAGGATATCCTGGAGCCTCGGGAACGCCGGGTCGCTGACGAGCGTAAGGATAAGCGGCTTTGCGTGTTCCTTGAGTTTTACAGGATCCTGGAACACCATGTTTGCGCGGTTATCGTCATCCTTTCCATGTTCACTCCTGGAAGCTGTGATCGGCTGTGCAGGCATCTGGGAAGTCCCTCCCATTCCTCCGGCCTTGCTTGAAACCTCCAGAAGTCCCTTTCTGATCTGCGATGAGAGATTTCTTATTATCAGGAATATACCGAGAAGAAAGAGGACAAGCGCCGATCCTGCGATAACGATGTATTCGGTCCTGATACCTCCGTCCTTGTTTACCCAGGGCCTGAGCTCGAATTTTATGTTGTCCCGTCCAAGGACAAGTCCAAGGTTGCTGAACAGCGCCTCCCTGAGCTCGGTAAGCTCATCGCTTGTCACTGATGAGGGAAGGGTCACGATCATATCGACGGATTGTATCCTGGGCATCAGATCATGAACCGACTTTGACTCATCGTCCCATACATCAACTACTTTCATGTCAGGTGCCGCGTGAAACGGAAGCATGATTTGAGGGGATTGGGCAGGAGGGATCATCCCTCCCATGTCGCGGCGCAGCGGCATGACTTTTATGGTGACAAGGACCGGCATCATGGGAAAGCGTCCCTTGATGAACTCTATGGCCTTTCCAGTGAGGTAAGATTCAACCTCGACCACCTTGGGACTCTTTTGCATCGTCTGGGCTTTCATGATAGCCGGGACCAGGATCGAAAGACCGGCGGTCAGCAGTATCAGCCATTTGATAAAAGTCTTCATGATTTGACTCCAACAGGCTCTATGACAAGCATTATTTTGCGGGCAAGCGCCAGTTCCTCGGTTTGATTTTTTGGCATTTCATCTTTCAGAAGGTCCGTTTTCACCCCGTGGCCCATAAGTTTTATTCGTGAAAGGGGTATCCCTTTCTCCTCTATCAGCCTCAGGGCGCTGACCGCCCGCAGTGTCGACAGTTCAAGGTTGTCCCTGAATTTTCTGAAGGAGCCGCTGCGGACCGGTCTTCTGTCAGCAAAACCGACTATATTGAGGGTATTTTGCCCTGCGAACGGCAGGTATGCCTCCACAAACCTTGTCAGGACAGCTATGCCCTCTTTTTTAAGGCTGGTACTTGCATTGTCGAAGAAGGAGACGTTCGGGAAAGTTATAACCATCGTTTCCGCAACCCTTCTCACTTCGGCGTTGAGCGCCGCGATGGTGACGATCCCTTCTTTTACATCCTTGTTCAAAGCCGCATCTTTCTGTTTTGCATCACTCAGTTTTTCATCCTTGTTCAAAGCCACCTCATTCTGCCTTGCATCACTCAGTTTTTCATCCTTGTTGAAAGCCGCATCTTTCTGTTTTGCATCACTCAGTTTTTCATCCTTGTTCAAAGCCA
>JADFZC010000201.1 GCA_015232735.1 Oligoflexales bacterium
TAACCATTCTATGGGTATTGAAATAAGATCCGTTTAGAGCAATCGATTGTCTCATTATCTTCAGATATTCATTATAATTTTTGTAATATAATGGAAGAATTATCTTTTCCAGCTTTTCATAAAGTGAATTGGCTGCCGCCTTTCTGTCATCTTTTCCTGTCTTGTTTTTCATGCCGTCCCAAGGGTCCATTATTTCCCATCCGGTAGCATTCTCGATGTGTCCTTCCACCCACCATCCGTCAAGGGTACTGAAGTTAGGAACTCCATTAAGCGCAGCCTTCATCCCGCTTGTTCCGGATGCCTCAAGGGGCTTGATAGGATTATTGAGCCACAGATCGACGCCTGTCGTGATCAAGCGGCCAAGTTCCATGTTATAGTCTTCGAGATATGTGAGTTTTATCTTTGAACCCGCAAGGTGTTTTGAACCTTTTACTACCTTTTCAATAAGCTCTTTTCCTCCCATGTCTTTCGGATGCGCTTTCCCTGAGTATATGATTTGGATACCTCCAAATCTATCAGCTATTTTTATCAGCCTTTTGACATCATGGAGAAGAAGGTCAGCCCTTTTATAGGTTGCCGCTCTTCGTGCAAATCCTATTGTGAATACATTTGGATCGAATTTTGCGCCGGTTCTTGCCCTGACTTCTGATAAAAGTATTTTTTTCGACTCAGCATGCGCCTTGTCAATCCTGTCCAAGGGAACGTCAAGCATATCCCTGAATTTGAAATTATTCTCCCGCCAGGCCGGAAGTTCCCTGTCGAACAGGGCGGCAAACGGTTTTGAAACCCATGAGGCTGCGTGTATCCCGTTGGTGATAGCTGTGATTTTGTATTTTGGAAACATTTCTCTTGATACTTCGCCATGACGTTTTGCGACCCCGTTTACATGCCTTGAGAAAGTGAGGGCAAGAACGGTCATATTCAGGCCTGTTTTGTGGAGAACCTTTGCTTTTTTCAGTGCGGATACTGTATCAGGGCTCAGAAGCTCTTCGGCAAGATCCTGGCTGAAAACGTCATGGCCGGCGGGTACAGGGGTATGAGTGGTGAAAACACAGCGTTCTTTGACCCAGGAGAAATCGTCAGATGTCGCATGAGATAACGTTTTTCTACCTAAACGGACCTTCAGGAGCCCCATTGTAAGCAGAGAGGCATGCCCCTCGTTCATGTGATAGGTTGTGACGCCGTTTGTCCCGTCTTTCGGCTCGGCTTTGTATCCGAGCTCTTCGAGCAGCGCAATTCCACCCATTCCCAGCACTATTTCCTGAGACAGCCTGTAATTGACATCCCCGCCATACAGATAATCGCACAGTTCCCTGTGCTCTTTACTGTTTGACTTCAGATTTGTATCCAGGAAGAAAAGAGGAACCACGTGACCTGTTACGCCGACAAGATCGTATCTGTAGGCGGAGACATTTACCTTCTTTCCATTTATCTCCACAGTCACTGTCTTGTTTACTTTCGTAAACTCCTTGTCAGGATTCCATTTTACCGGCTCTTCGATCTGTCTGCCGGCCTTGTCAATTTTCTGCTTGAAATATCCTTTATGATATACGAGAGATACTCCCACAACCGGAAGTTCGAGATCCGCTGCTGATTTGAGAGTGTCGCCAGCCAGAACTCCAAGACCTCCGCTGTAAGTTGGAATCTGAGATTTGAATCCGATTTCCATCGAGAAGTATGCTATATGGGATTTTCTTTCGGAACTTTTTTTGGATGACATTTTTTATCCCCTTACTGGTAATTGTGAACCTTCCCTGTTGCTTTTTATTAAATCATAAAATGGGTTTGATAACTATTTTAACTGTTTCTAAGATTTTTCTCCAATATTTATTACAGCTATGCTGGGCTACGGCTTTTAATATTGAAATTTCCGATCTTATCCTATATTTCTCTAGCGAGTTGCTCCACTTAGTGGATGAAGCAAGTTAAATGCAGAACAATTGCCACAAGTTTAAGAATCCTCAAGGATTAAATGAAGGTGGTGTATTCAGGCCTCATGCGAAGTAATGACGGAATCCCTTAATTTTAAAGGTTTAGTTCTATGATTGACATACAGTCTACCGAGATCAAGTCCAAGTTTGAGATCGATTCAACGGGAATCCTTAATCTTGTTTATCCCATAACAGTCCTTGACAACAGGGGCGATAGCCAGGAGGTGCAGAGGCAAAGTGCCAAATGGAAGCTGGGAGTCAGTCTTTCAAAGGAACAGCGCGGAACTCATATGTCGAGATTCATAGAGGTCCTCAACAAAATGTGCGATGGGCCCGTCTCTCTGGATGATTTTTTTAAATTGTGCAATGAGGTCAGAACTTATCTTGGATCTAGGAATGTCAACGTTGAGGCCGAATTTACGTGGCTCAGGAAAGTCGCAGCTCCAGTATCAAGGCTTGAAGGATATGTTAACTGCCAGGTTGGATTTTCCGGAAGGATAAAAGGAGAAGTCGAGGAGAAGGTGCTTTCGGTTGAAATACCGGCGACGGCTTTGTGTCCATGTTCAAAAGCCATATCTGCAAGAGGCGCTCATAATCAGAGGGCTTTCATCAAGGCGGATATCTTCCTTAATCCCAAGTCAGTTTCACCATCCATTAACAAGATAATCCAGATACTTGAGAATTCTGCAAGTTCGGCGATATATCCAATCCTGAAAAGGGAGGATGAGAAATATGTCACCGAGCTTGCATATGACAATCCTTCCTTTGTCGAAGATCTTGCCAGGAAGGTGGCAACTGAGCTGTTTGATCTGCCTGCTTTTGAAAAGTTCAAGGTCAGGGTTATCAATCAGGAATCGATTCACAATCATGACTGTTATGCGGAGGTAGTTTACAGTCGGTCCTAAAATTTAAATCAGAGCCTATTGAAAAAGCCAGGAATCAAGGCGCGAGGAGTAGGAAAACCGGAGTTTACGTGCTGGTAAATGAGGATTTTTTAGGCGACGAGCAACGCCGAGTCATGGCTTTTTCAACAGGCTCTCAGGTGGATCTTTCACCGATTGAAGGATAGCTGCTGGTTAAGGATGTATAATACTTCGAGATGCTTATAGGTTCGATCTGCTTGTAAGGTACCGGCTTCCGGCTTTCATCGTCAACAACATAGAAATGGCTTCCACTGCCATCTACATAAACACAAAAACCTCCATAATTTTCCAATGTTCCAGCTCCGCCACGACGAAGAAGCGTCATAGCTGACGCAAGTGGTACTGTTTTGATCCTTTTCACCCTAAGCCCCTCCAGAAGAACATCAAATCGAGATTTTTAATAATGTCTCACTGAAACGCCATAATTTCCGTTCATGGTTCAATAATGCTTGAAAGCTGCAAAGTATGTCGCTTCGGTCTTCCAAGGTCATATGGTAGCCCCAATTTACCGGGTTTCTCAACAGCCAACTGAAAAGTCAAAGGGTTTCCTATAACTAACAACTGGGATATAACAAAAATAAAGAACCTGGGTATGGACGGATTTGGACGGCGGGTGAAAAATTTTGCGTCAAGGGGAAAAAGATGTTAAATGTCAGATGGTTCAGCTTACTACTTCTCAGTTTCCGTTCAACAGTTCACAAACTCAGACATCATTGGGGCAAGGAACTTGTCACTTTGGCCGCATCCTTGGTTCTCATCGGGCTCTTTTTTTATATATTCAATGATTTCATCAATTTTGAACTGAAAAGCATATCCATTCCGATGAAAAATTTTTTCGCAAAATGGGTTTCTTATATAATATTGGCTGTCGTGACAATAGCATGCTCGAAGATTTTGAGACAGGACAGGAAAAAACACCAAACAATCAGATCGCTTTGCCTTTTTCTGGGAGAACATCACGGGACTGTCAGAAAATATCTGATATCCAAATTTATCATTATCATATTGGTGTATTACAGTTTTGGATGGTATCTGGTCCTCGGGTACTTCAGCGTTCCTGCGGTAAGTACCGCTATTTTGACGCAGCTGTCAGCCGCCGTTTGCCTGGCTCTTTTTTACTATTTTCCGGAAGGCGCAGGCAGTAGAGACCAGAAGAACCCCAGACAACTGACACATCATTTGAAGGGGGGCGGCAAAATATACGCGATGTTCTTTTGGAGGGTTGAACAGATGCTGTATAGAAACAGGCTGTCACAAATATCACTGGTGATGGCTTTTTTGTTTGCCTTTCTGGCAGGTGTCCTGGCGGTCAAAGACGGGCCTTTCTTTATCATTGTATTTTGTGCGTTCATTTGCGGACAGTGTTCGGCTTTTGCTCTGATTTTTCAGATTGTCGAGGATTTCCGCTGTGCCTGGGCCGAACGTTATATGGGAGTTTCGCATAACGATGTTGTCAATACCTATTCCCTGATAGGAATTTTGTTGGGGTTTTTATTTGGTATTTTATGCTTTCTTTCAGTGATTATCTCTTGGGAACAGGTCGATCAGAAGATGGTCCTTGCGGCCAGCAAACTTTTTTTCATCGTCCTGCTTTCGCCGCTTTCAGTTCCAACCCTGCTTTTTCAGATTGAGCCGAGGCGTCCCATGATTCAAATCGCCTGCCTTGCGCTTACGGGGCTCTTTCTGTCCACAGCGATATATGCACACTATCTTAGCGTAATATTGCTTCCTGTTCTCAAGTATTATGGTGATGACTATCAAAAAGGACGTTTTTACAGAGCGTGATATAAGGATTTTAATATGTTTAAAGAGATCATGAGCGTCAGAAATATCGAAAAGTCTTATTCCTCAACAAGCGATTTCAAGCTTGGACCCTTCAGCGTAAGTTTCAGGGAAGGGGAAAGTATCGCGCTTTTCGGAAAGAACGGAGCCGGCAAAACAACCTTCTTTCAAATTATTACCGGAAACCTCGATTCAGCAAGTGGAGAAGTATATTTTCTTGGCAAAAAGCTTACTCCCGATACCTATCTGCTAAAGAGGAATATGGGATACCTTCCTCAATATCCTGAATTGCCCATGTGGGTTACCGGATCGGAGCTTTTGGGTTACGCCTGCAGGCTTTACGAGATAGCCTCGCCTGAAGATGCCAAAAGAAAGTCAATGGAATTCTGGGACTGCTTATATTATTCCAATAAGCCCATAGCCGCCTGTTCACACGGAATGCAGAAAAGGGTTTCACTGGCACTGGCGACGATTAACGATCCTGATTTTCTGATATTGGATGAACCCTTTTCAGGACTGGACATTGAACATATCGAATCATTAAAAAAGTGCATCAGGGCAAGAAGCGATAGAGGCAAGACAACATTGATCTGCGATCATATCATTCCCTATACCGCAAGACTGTGTCAGACCGCATATACTCTCATAAATGGAAATCTTGCACCAATAACTGCTTGGAAGGACCTCGATTTTGAAGGAAGAATTAACATGACAGAAGGCATTTTTCTTAAAAGATGATATCAAGTCTGAATATTCTTTCTTGAGAGCCTGTTGAAAAAGCCATGACTCGGCGTTGCTCGTCGCCTAAAAAATCCT
>JADFZC010000202.1 GCA_015232735.1 Oligoflexales bacterium
TCTGGGCGGGTGGCTTATATCCCCGCCATGAATGGCGGAGTTTTACGCCACCGTTGGATAAAGGAATAATTTTTGTTCATTTTATTCCAGGGCTGCGGCTTTTTTGTTTACAAAAAAGCAGCCCTGCATTTTATTCCTTTAAAGAGTGATAAGGCAAGCGATGTTTTGAGCCATCTTCACTATGCTTTTTTTAAATAAAAAAAATTAATATTTTTTGTTTTTACCAAATAATCGGATTTCAGTGTAGTTTTGTCCTATCTATAGACCCATGCCAAAGAAAAAATCTGCTCGCCTGAAGGCGAGGGGCTTAAACCGGTCATTTTTAAAAACAAAAAAAATGCAATTTTGTGTTTTTTTGGTATGCTATCATTATACATGGATAATTAGTCGCTGACGCTTTCAGCGGCAGCGACGTATCCTGGCAAGCGAAGCTTGCATAGGATCTGTCTGCAATTTGTTGATATTCCGTGACAGATCCTTCGCCTTTAGGGCTCAGGATACGTCGCAGGTGCGTTTCGCACCGGGGACTAATTGTACTCTGACAGCCTTTCCATTTTAACATATTGTAAGTAAACGGTTTAAGAAGGATAGGCGCTGCTTTCAACCACACAAGAGGTGAAAGGGAAAAAATGCCTGGAAGCGTCCTTGCAATAGATGACTCAAAAATAATCCTTATTCAGATAAAAAAGGTCGTGGAAACCCTTAACGTAAAGTGCTACACCGCATCGGACGCCGTCGAGGGAATCGAATGTGCAAAAAATAACAAAGATATCAGTCTTATAATAGCGGATATCAACATGCCGGGAATGAACGGACTGGACATGTGCCGTGAAATCCGGATGATGCCTCACCATAAGTCCACAAAGATCGTTATCTGCACCAGCGAAAACTCACTTTCAGCAAAAAAAACGGGCCGGGAAATCGGCGTAACCGCCTGGATGGTCAAACCGGTAAGCGAGAGCACGTTCATTACACTCATTAACAAGTTTATATTAAACAGTTAAAAATATTAAAATTCCATATATGTATATTAAAATACATCTTAATATTGACATATTATATTAAAAATGGTATTAAACAGTCTGTCTTCTTACGTCAGATCGGCGTGAGACCCCCGCATTCATGGTAGAATTGGCAATTATCTTGCCGTTATCAGCCACATAGAAAGGTACTTCATATGTCGCCGTCCCGAAACCGGCACACCCGAAAGATAGAAATCCTAATAATTTCTTTTATTATTTCAGCAGGATGCTCAAAAAACAAATCCGACCTGACCCCTCCAAGTCTCGATACCGTAAGAGTTTCTGCAGCAGAGACCACACCTCCCGTACAGGCCGAGCAGGCTCTTTCAGCAAATACGGCGCCGTCGGAAAACGCCCTGCCAAAGGCCGTGATTCAAAATGCGGAAAATCTCTCTTCGATGATTCAATCCGACGGAAAGCTGAAAATTGAGTTCAAGCTCGACCAGGACAGCTCAAATAACCTCGTTGATGCCGGGGAAATCAAATACATCTGCCGCCTTCTTACAGTAAGACAGCTCATTGAAGATAATCCTGACAGCTACCAGCCCTGCACGGCGGGCAGCTATCACGAAATATCAGGACTCGATCAGGGTGGAAACTATATGTTTTCAGTCGTCCCAGTATTAAAGAACGGAACAAAAGGCCGCGAGACATCAATATATTTCAGTTATCCCAAGGCGGAAACCGCGAAAGATGATAAAGGTTCTTCGTCAAAGGATTCAAAAGAAACAAAAGACTCCAAAGAAACCAAAAAAAATCAAACTCCGGATCAATTTCTATACACCGGTCTGGGCCCATACGAAAGCGGCGGCTCGGCATACAACAACAGCTCCAGCGTGGTCTGCGCAGGCGGGGGCATAGGTCCCATTTGTCCCATCGCCACAAATCCTGTTCCGGCCGAGTCTCAGGCACCGACACCGACAACGCTTCCAACTCCGCTGCCTACGGCAAACCCCGCCGCGACAGCCCTGACCACGGACATAGTATTGACTCTCGGCAGCTCACTGGCTGTTGTAGTTCCACAAACCATGCGGATAGTTCAGCATACAACATCCCAAAATCTGATGTCCGCAAGCAATATCGTGGAATTTTTTCAGCTTAAGTCGCCCGGCAAGTGGAACTGGGGATGCCCCGGCCTTTATCCGGAAGTTGGAGATCCCTCCGTTACAAGCCATTTTTCGGATTATGAATCAGGTCAGGTTCCTGCATGCCTGAGGACAATGACCCCTTCGCAGCTCGCAAATGTCACCCAGAACAGCGTGACACGCAACCAGATATCTCTTGAAACGACAGCCTCCGTCCAAAGCAGTTCTGGGGTATACGAGTCCCTGATTTTCAGGGCCTTCAATGACGAGATTGAATACGCGGCTTCAAATGACATTTACAGCGCCCTCTGCAAATCACCCATAGGCGGTGAGGTGGATGCATGGATGCCGGGACGCTATATGGAAACTCATGCAAGATTCAGTTCATGCAAGGGCAGATATCTTTTTGAAGCCGATAGTTCAGTAATTGTAAGCAGGCTTTTGACAAGCGACAAGACAATCGAGATAATTTACGTTAACAACGCGAACATATGGGAAACGGCCGCGCATAACCGGATGGTTGAACTAGTCCGGCCCACATTCGATTAAGGGTCTGTCTGAAAAAGGGGGATCAAGGTGCGAGAAAAGGGCCGACCTTAAGTTTGCATGCCGGAGTTTCTAAGGATATGCGATATTCGTACGCGACAAAAAATCAGTTATATACTGACGTTTCGCGGCCAGCGCCATCGAACCGAGCTTCATCATGACATCATAGGATTCCCCCTGCCCCGTATGAAGAATATATGAATACCCATTTTTATCAAGCATGTAATAGGCTATGATATCGGCAAACTCCTCCGTTGGACTCGTTGCCGCATATGTGCTTATAAAGCTGGAGCCGGAAAGTCCTCTGTAAAGCTCCTTTACGGCACTTTTTGTCATCCCCTCATGGTTGCAGCTGTAAAAACACAGGCTCCGTCTATACGGAAACCGATCACCCGGCCTTGGCAAATCGGAGGAAAGCCAGCTTATTGAGCCCCAGGTCCCATCGGAATACTCCGACGTCTTTTGATTTTTATCCATCTTTCTGTCCGCCCTGTTGAGCTGGTTTGCGAAATCAAAGATATGTCCGAACTCATGCGTAACCACGAAATAGCTGAGATCAAATCCAGGCATATTGCTGGATGTCTGAATATAGGGAAGCCCCTGAGTCAGCTCATACGACTCATAATTCCCGCCGAAAGATATCTGTTCCTTCCATGAGGCCCACTCAGCGAGGCTCATCGGCTTGTCCAGAAGAGACTTTCTGATTCCAATCTGCGCCCCGATCACCTTGTCGCTGTCCGGCTGCTTGATGAGCCCAGCAAAGGCGGTCGCGAAAAATCTGTCAAGAATGAATATGTGCTTGACCGAACAGAACATCTTTTGAAACGCCTCGGGATATGAGTCGTGAATATCCTCGAAAAGCCTGACATAGGTGTCTGAACCCGCCATGCACTGGTACTTTCCATCATAGGGAACAGTATCTGGCATGCTTGAAAGAACGCAAAGCGCCCCCCGTATCCTCCCCCTGCATGAAACTGCGGAAGGAGAAGTCCCCTCATGTATCGCCGAGTCGGGAAGTTCAACGGTAAAAAGGTCGTCATACCCGGAGACAGCTTTGTAATCTATCGGGATATCGGAAATAAATTTATGGATTGAATTGCTCTTTTCCTCCACCCTGCTGCCGCAGGAAGAAAAAAAGAAAAGGGATGCAAGCATCAGTGTCGTTATTCTCATGGGTGTCTCCTTAAAAATTGTAATCCCTGCAGAGCAGATCCAGATCCTGCTTCTGTACCTTGTCAAGGGACCTGTACTCGACTCCTACCAAAAAAAAACCCTTCATATCATGAAGGACGCGCACCACCCTGCCAAGCGCAACAAAGTGGTGCACGCGCTCCTTCCATCCAGGTTCCCCCATCAATATCAGCTTTTGCCATTCAGATATCTTTATCTGCAGGTTGATCAGGTCGCCGGCAAGGTAGGGCTGATGAGACTCAAGCAGGGCGCCGCCGGCGCTTAAATTGCATATTTTCCCTCTCTTTTCAGGCTCGATGAGAAGGTTGGACCATGACGACTTCGAGTGAAGAACTTCATATTCCCTTTGGATCCTGGGATATTTCCTTTCCGGTCTCACTGTGCTCCCTTTCTGCTCCGATGGTAAAAAATACAAAATTTCATCTGGAAAATCTATATTAGGAAGCCGTCTCGTGTCAAATCACATCACCGGATTTACAGCGTATTATTTTTCTCCTGTGGCGACAACGCCATATACCTGGACAAACACCCAGTTTCTCATCTGAAGGCGCGTAGTGACATTTTTCACGGCGCCCTTGTCTCTAAGTTCCTTTAATGCGGCAGCTTCCAGACCTGATGCCGAGGGAACCGTCAACGACATTATTCCGACTGCCGACTTCTCAACTGTCACGGGAGTTCCGGCTTTGGAAACCATATCGCTGATAGTCACAGAGGTCATCGACACACAACCCGAAAGCAAAAGAGCCGCCGCAATGCAAATCAATCTTTTCAACATTTTTGAAATCTCCATTTCGATAGGTTAATCATTGAAAAAGGAATCTATCAAGATTGTAGTAAATAATCATTGAATTTATCAATATAATTCTTATTAAACAAAACCGTCTATATCTCTTTCATCCGAATCTTTGACGCCACCATGCTGAAAACCCTGTCCCTTGACATTTTCTGACTTCTGGCGTCCATGGAAAATTGACATCGTCATCAACAAGAAGCAAAGACGCATCGTGAACATTTTCCATAGGAGTATTCCTCTGAATAAAAATTGCTGTTAAACAAACACCACACTTCCGAAATTACCAATATCGTGAAATGTATCCTTGACCCTGTCATCCCATGCCCAGTGGCTCTCCGGCTTTTCGTCATAGTCTATTCTGCAAACATTCATCCTCCAGCAACTCCCCTTTACAGGCGGAACATCCGAAAGACCTTTCAGCAGCGCGAACGGGATGAAAAACTCGGCGGTCCACTCATCAATTTTCTCAAAAGACGCCTTCCTTCCCCCCCTGCATGAAGTGGCGTGTCTTGTCTTTCTCTCGCCCTTGAAATTCCATGGAAGCCATCCATGGAATTTTCCTCTGCAATTTGAGACAAGCAGGGGCAGCTCGCAATCGAGAGGAGAGATTTCATATTCAAAGTATACACTCTGGGACTCATCCGGCCACAAAAACACCTCAACTACATCCTCCCTGAAAAGGTCGGAAAAATCCTCGATAAACGATGAGGAGATCTTCATGTCCTCACAGACTATGGCAAAGTAAATCCCCGTATCGGAATAAAGCGATTTAAAGAAAGTCCTGTAGGAGGACCTGCCGTTCCAA
>JADFZC010000009.1 GCA_015232735.1 Oligoflexales bacterium
ATTTATGACGCCATTATTTCTTACAGGGTTTGGAAGCATACTTGGTGCTTTTGTTACAGCATATATATCTGCAAAAATCTTTTATAATCCGCCGGTAAATTCTCAATTATTCCCGCTATCCCTTTTTATCTCATCATGCACAATAATCACCCTTTTAAATGATAGAGCACCTTGGCAAAATCGACTCACTACCCTTATAATGGGTGAAAAAATAAGAAATATTCTTATTCTTTTTCTTTCCTTCAGTTCCATTGTCTCTGTGTCAATAGCCTTGCTTAAAATAAATTCTTTTTCTTATTGGACTGATAAATTCTTTGGATTCTCGATACCTTATTTTTTACTTGCTTTGATTCTGTCATGCTTGATGATCTTATGGGTGTTGATTTCTCTGGACATAAAAAAACACTTTTTCTATCCTCTTGCATTTATTCCAACATCTCTTGCCATCCTCTTCGTAACCGACCTGCCTGTTATTTTACTTATTATCCCATATACAGCCTGTTTAGCATTAATGCTCGCAACAGCAGACAAAAGATTCATTAAACGGCAAGCCTGATTCATATTGACCCTGCCAAAAATTTTTATAAAACTTATTTAAATGGTAAAATATAGACGATAAAGCAATTTTCTTTTTTTGTTGATTTTCTCAATGATTCATTAATATATATTACGATTTTTGCTATTAAAGCGATCGATTAAGGTTTTTCATTTCTGAACCAAGATCAAAGATTTAATGCTTATGAACGTTTTCGTACATACTTCAGTAATGCAGAAGGAACTGGTCGATGCCCTGGATCTTAAACCGGGCGGTCTGGCTATTGACTGCACCTCAGGAGCCGGCGGCCATACCAAACTGCTTCTCGATAAAGTCAAAGAAAACGGAAGGATTTTTGCCCTAGATAGAGATCCTGCTGCCATAAGTTTTCTAACATCCAGCCTGAAGGAAAAATATTCAAACCTTGAGATCATTATGGCTCCTTTCTCCAAAATTAAAGCCATTGCCGAAGAATTTGGAATAACAAAATGTATTGATGGAATTTGTGCAGATATCGGTGTGTCGAGCCCGCAATTGGATAATCCGGAAAGGGGCTTTTCCTTTGAAAAAGACGGACCTCTTGATATGAGGATGGACCCTCAGAACAACGAGATGACGGCATACAAGGTAATAAACGAATATAGCGAAGATGAACTAACCAGAATCTTCAAAGAGTTTGGAGAAGAACCAAAATCAAGATTTGCTGCCAGGAAAATCGTTGCCGAGAGAAAAAAGTCTCCAATCAATTCAACTTTCAGACTTTCGGAAATTATAAAGGAGTCAATTTATTATAAAACAGGCAGCAAAAAACATCCTGCCACTAAAATATTTCAGGCGATTAGAATATATGTGAATCAGGAACTGAATGAACTTGAAAAGCTCATAAAAGATGGATTTGAAATCCTCTCTCCCGGAGGAAGGCTTGCCATTATAAGCTTTCATTCTCTAGAAGATAGGATAATAAAAAACACGTTTAATAAACTGGGTGGTAAAAATTCATCTTTGCAACTTCTGCGACATGTACCTCTGACTCATGAAGAAGAAATGAAGCATAATCAGGTCCAGGGAAAAATCATTAAGCCTTTTCCAATGCTTCCAAGTGAAGATGAGATCAAAGCCAATCCTCGCAGCAGGAGTGCAAAATTGCGAATCATTGAAAAAACACGTTGAATCCAATAACTATTGGGAGGTTTCATGAAGAAATCCGCGATTAAACTAAATCTAAATTTCTTTATCATATTTCTCATCTCAACTGTTCTGCTCCTTTCTTTCGCCAGATCCTACATGAGGATACAGACTACCTTGATAGGATACGAACTCGGAAAACTGAAAAAAATAGAAGCATCCATGCTGGAAAAGCGTAGCCAACTGCAAATGGAATTAGCTAAACTAACAACAAAAAGTCATCTGATAATTCTTTCCAAAGAGGCAAAATCAACACAACAGATTGGAGCGGTTGCAGTCTATTGAAAATATTTGACTTAAAAAAAAATGGTCCCTGTGCGAGAAGACACACAAAAAAACTGCGATCTGGGCAGGTATTCCATTCCCGCAGCCAGATGTTTTTAGGCTTTTTTTATTTTGTATTTCTCTTTTTATCCATAAGAGCCTTCATGATCCATCTCTTTCCATCCTCACTTGAACATCTTCAGGAAATTGCCAATAAACAATACCATAAGGATCTTGACCTTGCCCCTTACAGGGGTACGATTTTTGACAGAAGAAACATTCCCCTGGCCATCAGCATAAAGAAATCATCACTATTCATCAATCCCCGGCTATTCAAACCGACAAGCGAGGAATACAGACAATTATCCGAATTACTTCAAATGAGTATTTTCAAGATTAAAATGATTCAAGAGAGAAAAAACTACTTTGCCTGGTTAAAACGCAAAATCCCGAAGGAAACGGCGAACAAAATCACAAAGATGAAAATTAAGGGACTCTTTGAGGTACAGGAACCAGATCGGGTTTACCCGCAAGGATCTTCCGGCGCCCATATTATCGGTTATGTAGGACTTGATAACATGGGACTTTTGGGACTCGAAAGAAAATTTGATTCAGAACTTCGCGGCCCGACCATAAAAATCCAACGATCCCAGGATGCGCGGGGAGAATCCATTTTTCTTCAATCCGATTATGCTGTACCCGAGAAAACCGGTAACAACCTTTTTCTCACAGTCGACAATGCCATTCAGGAGATTGCAGAAAAAGCCCTGTCCGAGGGGATCAAAAACGCCAATGCAAAAGGCGGCTTTGCAATTGTCTCCGATCCTCACACGGGAAGAATAATAGCGATGGCAAACTATCCCAAATTTGATCCAAATCAAATGAAGAAATTTGAGCTTGAACCCACCAGGAACAGAGCCCTCTCAGATACATTTGAACCAGGTTCCGTGATTAAGCCCTTCGTGATCGGTGAAGCACTGGCACGAGGAAAGATAAAGTTGACTGATATGCTTGATTGTGAAAGAGGACTATTCCACGGACACAGCTGGAAAATAAGAGACGCTCACCCATATGATATTTTAAGTGCCAAAGACGTTCTGATTCATTCAAGTAATATTGGAACATATAAAATTGCGGAGAAACTAGGGCCCAAAAAACTGTACGACGCTCTTGTGAATTTCGGATTTTCAACAAAAACCAGCCAGATTGACTTTCCAGGACAATCCTTTGGACGAATAGATCCATATGAAACATGGAAACCTGTCCGATTTGCAAACATTGCCTTCGGACAGGGCTTTGTGACAACCGGTCTTGAAATCGTAAGCGCCTATGGAGCCATTGCAAATGGCGGAAATCTGATGAAGCCATATCTTGTAGACCATATCGAAAGCTCAGAAAGACAAATGATAGCAAGTAATACATCTAGAATCGAGCGAAGGGTTTTTTCCCCCCAACTTGCAAAGGAACTGAGAATAATCCTGCATGAAGTCGTAGAGAGAGGAACCGGCAAACTTGCAAGAATGGACCAGTACACCGCTGCCGGAAAAACAGGAACCACGGAAAAAGTGGATCCTTTGACAAAAGCCTATTCCACAGACAAAAGAATTGCCAGTTTTGCGGGATTTACACCTGTAAATGATCCCCATCTTGTCATATATGTTGTCATTGATGAACCAGGAAAAAAACCTTACTATGGGGGAATCTGGGCAGCTCCGGTTTTCAAGGAAATCGCCCTTGGTTCACTGAGGTACCTCAATGTAGCCCCTGACAAGGCACAAAAAACCGGTGTTGGCCTTACAATCTCAAAAGGAGAGCTTGATTCTCCAGATGCCCCTGTTTATGATTAGGATTCAAAAAAATTGAATCTGCATTATGATGAGGTTTTTTTTATGCTTCACCGTGAAAAGTACCACCTTTGGTTAAATGATGACGAAATCCCTCTAACGTATTTGCCTGAGCTAATGCCGGAACCAGAAAGAATACAGACCAATTCGAAACTGATAAAGTCAGGTGACATATTTATACCGCTTAGGGGAGAACGGTTTGATGGGCATTCATTTATAGCCGATGCTATGGGAAACGGCGCTGCTTGTTTCTTTTATGAAAAGAACAAAAAAAACGAAATTCCTCCAGCACATATTTCTTCAGGTATTCCAACAAAAGACACATTAGTTGCGCTACAATCGATAGCCAAGGGCTGGAGACTTTGTCAGAAGGACCTGACAGTTGTATCTCTCACAGGATCCGTTGGAAAAACAACTCTTAAAGAAATGATTCAGCTTATCCTAAGCAAATCTTCCGAGACCCTTAAAACCGAAGGCAACTTCAATAATGAAATCGGAGTTCCCCTAACACTTACAAAGCTGACTGATAAACATAGATATGCTGTTATTGAATGCGGGGCAAGACGTAAGGGAGATATAACTTTTCTTACAAATCTGGTCTGTCCAAATATAGCTTGTCTTACAAACATTGGAACTGCACATATTGAGATTTTTGGTTCCCTTCAGAATCTGGCAAAAGGAAAACTTGAAATCTTCACAAGCAGCCCAAAGGATTGTATATTGGTCGGACATTATGATGATGAACGAATAGCTGCATGTATGAAGGAAATGAAAAGGAAAAGTTATGGCTTTGGATTTCATAAGGATGCTGATGTAAGAATAGTATCTTCCAATACGTTAAAAAACGGCGGAATGGAAATCCTTCTTTCCTTTAGAGGCGAATCTCTTAACGTTGAATTGAAGCTGGCAAATTCTGCCTATCCCCACAATGTCGCAGCGGCGTCGGCTGTTGCGGCAGCATCAGGAATCCCTCTTCGTGACATCGCGACATCATTGAAAGATTTTGCCGGATTGGAAGGAAGATACTCGTTGACTAAATTAAAGAACCATTTGTTAATAGACGACTCCTACAACGCAAATCCCCAAAGTATGGCAAGCGGACTTGCCTCGCTTGCTTCGGGTTTTCCTGATAGAAAAAAAATAGTTGTTTTAGGTGATATGCTCGAATTGGGAGACAATGGGGATGAGTCCCATAAAAGCATGGGGCTGATATGTTCCCAGAAGGTTAAACCCGAACTCCTTATAACCGTAGGAGAAAGAAGTCTCCTGATTGAAGAATCGGCCGTTTCTGACGGTTTTCCAAAAGCAAAGTGCATTCATTTTTCAAATGTTGATAATCTCATTGAAAAAGTAGAAATGCTAAAAAAATGTGGAGATTTGTTTTACGTCAAGGCATCGAATGGCATAAACTTGAAAAAGTTGGTTCAAATTTTAAAAACTGAAACATAGGGATCAAGTCTTGTTATACCACATCTTATTTAATTTTTCCAATAAAATCAGCATATTAAATGTAACAAGGTACATCACATTCAGGACCATGGCGGCACTTCTAACCGCCCTTGTCATAAGTTTTCTCTTTTCTCCATGGTTCATAAGAAAATTGAAAGATAGCCAGATAGGTCAGGTTGTTCGTGACGATGGACCAAAATCACATTTTTCAAAAGCAGGAACACCAACGATGGGAGGAGGACTTATCCTTTTTGCATCACTTATACCCGCCCTTCTTTGGATGGATCTGACAAACCCATTTTTATGGTATGTTTTCTCAATCACCTTTGGATTTGGAATAATTGGTTTCCTGGATGATTATTTAAAACTTTCCAAAAAGAATCCCAAAGGGCTGGCCGGCAAAAAGAAACTTTTGGGCCAGATATTGATTTCCGGTGTTGTTTGTACTCTTTACTATTATCAAACAAACAGTACCGGCAATATCCTGTTTCCCTTTTTCAAGGATTTGAAATTGCACATTGGACCCTACTACATTCCGTTCTCAATGGTAGTTATCATCGCAGCAAGCAACGCCGTTAATTTGACAGACGGGCTCGATGGACTTGCAATATGTCCAGTCATGATTGCTGCAGGTTGTTTCACCATACTTTCTTATGTATGCGGCCACTCTATGATTGCAAACTATTTGAACTATCCCTATCTTCCCGGTACAGGTGAGCTGGCCATTTTTGCAGCTTCCCTGATTGGTGCGGGTATGGGTTTCCTGTGGTACAATACATACCCGGCGCAGGTATTTATGGGAGACGTTGGTTCATTACCTCTTGGAGGTGCGCTTGGAGCAATAGCGGTATTTACAAAGCATGAAGTTCTTCTTGTTATCATAGGAGGTGTATTCGTAGTTGAAGCACTGTCCGTTATAACCCAGGTTTTTTCGTTCAAGATGACAGGAAAAAGAGTTTTTCGAATGGCTCCCATTCACCACCACTTTGAGTTAAAGGGCTGGCCGGAGCCCAAAATTATTGTAAGATTTTGGATTATTTCGGTCATTTTGGCAATAATCGGTCTCATGAGCCTTAAACTTCGTTGAATGCTATGGATTCTAGTAAAAATAAATCAAAAAATGTTCTTGTACTTGGAGGCGGCATATCAGGTGTCGGAGCGGCAAGACTTCTCAGAAAACATGGACATAAAGTTCTCATTTCTGATTTGTCCCCTTTTCCTTCAGAGCAGACAGCTCTTTTCAGGGAACTTCAAATTGACTTTTCAGAAGGCCAGCAGACTTTAGATTTACTTAAAAATGTTGAGGAAATGGTGACAAGTCCCGGAATTCCTCCAAATGTCCCAATTATCAGAGAAGCTGTTTCAAGGGGAATCCCCGTTATCTCGGAAATTGATCTTGCTCTTTCAGAATTTACCGGCAAACTGATCTCTGTCACTGGAACGAATGGAAAATCAACTACTTGTGTAATGACTTCCCATATTTTATGTCAATCAGGTTTTCCTGCCGTCGCCGGTGGAAATATTGGTAAATCACCATCTGAACTCATAGCAGTCTCGGAGATGAAGGAGTATCTTGTTCTTGAATTATCTTCCTATCAGCTTGAAACTTCCAGACCAATACATAGTGATGTAGCGATATTTACAAGTTTCTCCTTCGATCATCTTGGCCGCCACAAGACCATGGAAAACTATTTCAAAGTAAAATGGAAGCTAATAGAGACCGTCAAGCCAAATGGGCTAATTATTCTCACAAAGGAGGTTTTTGAAAGCAGCATCGATTATGGTCTGTCTCTCCCAGACAACATCCCTGTCATATTAATCGAGACAACAAACCTCTCATCAAGGTTTCAAACAGAACCGCATCAATTCTTTCGAATCTCCGCTAACAATAATCTGATCGACAAAGAGGGAAATATTCTCCTTTCTTTTGAAAAAAGTGGAATTAGCGAGTATCACAATAAAATAAACGCAGCCTTCAGTATTTTCTCGGCAAGTCATGTAACCGGTAAAAAACCTGGCGATTTTATACCGATGTTTCAGAGTTTCAAACCTCTGCCATACCGTTATCAGACTATAGCGCATCTGAGGGAATACCCGGTTATCAATGACAGTAAATCGACAAACGTTGAATCAACAATGACAGCCTTGTCAAGTCTCAATAATCGCTGCATTCTCCTTCTTGGAGGAAGAGCAAAGGATGAATCCTTTGAACCAATTTTGAAATTCCGGGAAAAAATAGATCTTATACTTTGCTTTGGAGAATCTTCGGAGAAAATATCCTCCGATTTGAATAATGCCATCCCAATAAAAATGTTCAAGAGCCTGGCCAGCTGCGTCGTAGAGCTCCCTGATATATTTTCCAAGTCGCCTTCAACCATTCTATTTTCTCCGGGTTGTGCAAGTTTTGATGAATTTAAAAATTTCGAACACAGAGGTGAGTTTTTCTCCAGTCAAATGGTAAAATATTCAAGAGAATTGTATTGAATATTTTCATAAACAGATTCCATGCACACAACTGCTTAGGAACAAGAAATGGAAGAAAAACGAAACTCCTCTGTCATGTCCAGTTCCGCATCAATAATCCTTACCAGTCTGTTGCTTACAGGAATCGGACTTCTTGTAATCTATACATCTTCAAGCATTCCGGCATATCAAAAATTTGGAGATTCTCTTTTCTTCTTCCGAAAGCAGGCTGCTGTGAGCTTTATTGGCATAGTACTGATAATTTTGATCCATAAAATCCCTTTTCGCTGGATCGAAATACTTACCCTTCCGGCTCTTTTTATTTCATTAATTTTTTTATCCTTTTGTCTGGTACCAGGAATACGTCAGACAGCAAATGGTGCAACCAGATGGATCAGACTGTTTGGAATCACCTTTCAACCCGCGGAACTTGCAAAGCTTTCACTCATACTTTTTTTAAGCAAGAATTTGAGCAGACCATCATTCGACATAAACAAGATATCATCAGGAATTATCCCGAACCTTATCGTTTTCTCAATCTTCGGAGTCCTTTTAATGATACAGCCTGATTTCGGCTCCACATTTATGCTTTTTCTTCTCACCTTTCTAATGCTTTTCACCGCCGGTCTATCGCGAAAATATATCGCCACCTCCCTTGGATGCGGCATTGTCTTTATAGGGCTAGCCATACTTGAAGCCCCATACCGGATTGCAAGACTTCTTACTTTTATCGACCCTTGGTCAGATCTTCAACGGGGAGGCTTTCAAATAATCCAAAGTTATCTTGGCTTTCAAAATGGCGGACTTTTTGGTTTGGGATTAGGGGAGTCAAAACAAAAATTATACTTTCTCCCTGAAGCACACACTGACTTTATACTTTCTGTTATAGGAGAGGAACTAGGCCTGCTTGGTGTTCTATTTATTATTTCCTGTTTTTTATATTTGACATACCTTGGAATAAAAATAACAAGAAAACAACGTGATCAATATAAGAAATTTCTTTGTTTTGGATTAACTGCAATGATTTCACTCCAAGCAGCGATAAATATGGGAGTTTGTATGGGGGCATTACCCACAAAGGGAATCCCCCTCCCGTTTGTAAGTTCCGGAGCAAGTTCACTCGTTATTTTTCTCATCTCAGTGGGGCTCTTAAGCAAGCTTGGTCTGGATGCAAACAAACATACAGATGTTTAATCAAATTAAATTGTCAATAGTTGCGAAATAAACCGACAATAATAGAATGACACTAAAGATATTAAAGATTAAGAACTTCACGCATAGTAAATTATAGTCATTTACACATAAAATATTACTATTGTCGATTACTTCCAGTATAATATTGCAAGTCCATTTTATTCTGTTAACAAATCCCTTTTTTATGAGAGTGTAACCTTACCCTCAAAGCCCGGCAAAAGGATAGGATTTGAATTTTTACACCTGCTTTGCTAGTTTGTCGCTGACGCAAAAAGCACCGGCAACCAGTCACCAAGACTAATTTGCTGTTTTTCAATACTCAGGTAAAAAAATGAAACAAAACACAATTGGAAATAAGATCCATTTCATAGGCATAGGCGGTTCAGGAATGAGCCCTATCGCTCAAATAGCATTACATAGAGGGTTTGACGTTTCTGGAAGTGATATCGGAGACTCTGCCACCATTTCACAGCTTAGATCTCTAGGCGCAAAAATTTTCCTGGAGCACAAAAAGGAGAATATTTCAGAAGAAAGAACCATAATTTTGTCTTCAGCCATTCAAAATGATAACCCTGAAGTTGTAGCGGCCCAAGAATTAAAATATCCGATAATACATAGATCAGATTTTTTAAGCTATTTAATGAAGGGAAAAAAGGTTATCACTGTTGCGGGCACTCATGGAAAAACCACAACATCAGCGATAATTGCTCATATGCTTCACAAGCTCAACTTGTCACCCACCGCTGCCATAGGCGGTAAGATGGTGGAGTATGAATCGTCAGCCTTGTGTGGAGATGGAGAATTCTTTGTTGCGGAAGCTGATGAATCAGATGGGACTCTTTTGAAATATGAATCATATATCAGCATCCTTACCAACATAGATCACGACCACATGGACTTTTTTAAAAATTTCGATGAAGTCCTAAACTTATTTTCCGCTTACCTTAAAAAAACCGACCCTGAGGGGATTTCAATAATAGGGTGGGATGACAGTAACTCGAGAAACCTTGGAGCAGAACTTACTGTACCAAAACTAACTTACGGTACAAGGCTCGGCAGTGAGGTCCGGGCAATCAATCATGCTTACAAGGCTGAAAAAACAACTTTCACGGCGATAGTGGAAAGGGAGCTCGTTGACTGTGAGTTCAGTTTAATAGGAAAACATAATGTTCTTAATGCACTCTGCGCACTGGCGGTCGCAAAATACCTCAACCTCAACATGGCAGATGCAGCAAAATCAATCTCCTCCTTCAAAGGCGTAAATCGAAGACTTACTCCGATATTTAAAAGTGAAAATATTAAGGTATACGACGACTACGCTCACAATCCCGGAAAAATCATGGCAAGTATCGATGCCATAAGATACTGCCACCCGAAATATAAAATTTATGTAGTTTATCAGCCACACAGATTCACAAGACTTGATACAATGTATAATGAAACTATGGCTTCCTTTAAAGATGCTGATCATGTTTTTGTTCTACCAGTTTATGCTGCAGGGGAGAAGGCATTAAAAGCTTATTCTTCAAAAGCACTTGCCTCCGATATTCAAAAGATATCCGGGACTAATGCTGAAGGACTTGAAAGCTTTGACGAATGTATTGACCGACTCCTTGGTGTCAGTAAAGAAAGGGTTGTCTTCCTTACAGTCGGAGCTGGTGATGTATTTAAGATAAGTCATAAGCTCGGAGATCTTTTTAATGCTAAAAGTAAAGAGAAACAAGACTTGCTCTAACATTCTGCTCGGACAAAAACCAAACAAAAAATTAAGAAAAAAAGCTACATTCCATTCAATTATAATCCTTAAGGCTATTCTATTATTGCTATTCTCTTTCCTTATTTACTCCGGATGGAACAGCACAAAAATATATATAAGAAATTATCGCATGCCCTTTATAAACAGATCTTATGAAAATGTGGACTGGTCGATTCAATTCAGTGCAGATACCGATCAAAGAATCGATCATGTAACCAGGACGGACATAGCGTTGTGGTTAAACCAATTTTTAAATTCCCCCCCCCATCCTTCCATAGAGGATGCTGCCAGAGAACTGCAGAAGAAATTTCTTGCCGAACGGGCAAGTATCTTTATTTTGGATAAGAATAAAATCGTCGTTACTATCTCTCTTAGAACACCAATTATGTTGGTGGAAACTGACAAGATCAGATATCTGACAAAATCAGGAGCGATTTATGGAGAGGCTGAGAAACCTGAGACAGAGAACCTTCCAGTCCTTTCTGGTATTTTTTCACAACGCGAAACTCCTTTTCAATTTTTGCCGGATAATTCCCTTGAGCTTAGAGAAGATGAAAAAACGCTTGTTAGCGAAGCCATACAATTACTTAATATTTCCAGAAATAAAGGTTTTGACCTGATTAAAATCGGCTATATTATTTACAGGGGTTTTTCAATGATACTTGAAGAAAATCAAACAGAAATAATTATTGGACGATCTCCTTTTTCAACCTCTATTGATAGACTCGGCCATATTTTGATAAAATTAAAGGAAAAGGGATCCATAGCTGCTCGAATAGAACTAGATTACAACGGTAAGGCATTTATTAAAGAAAAAAATCTTTAAAAACTCTCCACCCTATAGGTATGCCATTGATAAAAGAAAATATATTCGCCTTGGATCTAGGCACGACCAAATTTTGTATCGCAGGATTGCTCTATAACAAGAGCAATTCAAAACCATCCATTGAGACTGTCAGTGTACCTTCAAGGGGTATGCGGCGAGGAATGCTTTCAGATTTTCAGGAAAGTGAAGTCGCGTTAAACAATCTGCTTGACATAGCGGAAAAACAATTGAACCTGTCGATAGACAAAGTCATAGTCGGTATCGCCGGAAGTCATTTGAAAGGAAGAAAAGCAACATATCAAATGGATCTTATCGATCATGAGGTCAGTGGAACAGATCTTAACTTATTGCTAAAAATGGCACTGCAAAGATCAAAGCAGCCTGAACGCGAAATCCTTCATGTCATCCCGATAAGGTATAGAGTCGACAGACGCGAATATGTTGACAATCCACTTGGTTTTTCAGGAACGCTTCTTGAAGGAGATTATTACATAATTGATGCAGACCAATCATATCTTAAGGATGTCATAAGAGTCTGCAACCACTGTGGTATTGAGGTTAGACGGCTATATTCTGAGCCTTTTGCATCAGCTTCTGTTACTGTGGAGGAACATCAGAAACAGCTGGGAGTCGCCATCACTGACATAGGTGGAGGAACAAGCGATGGAATAGTATTCCAAAAAGGAAAACCCTCCGATGTTTTCACTGTAAATATCGCTGGTATAATGATGACCAACGATTTGGCAATAGGTCTCAATATCTCTCAGGATGAAGCCGAAAAAGTAAAGCGCATGTTTGGTCTTTCGCCAAATATTGGAAATCAAACCATTGATACCAACAATCTATACGGAGCACCCAAAACAATAACTCTCAAAGAAGCCTATCCAATATTGGCACACAGAATCTTCGAGCTCAGTCAATATGTTGCTAAGGAACTAATGCCTTACAAGGGAAGGCTTGGAGCCGGACTGCTTTTGACCGGCGGAGGTTCAGAAATCAAGGGCATCACCAATTTCTTTTCAAAGGTATTCAATATTCCTGTTAACAAGGCTGTCCCGTCTCTGCCTCAGATAACCACGACAGATACCCAGACAAAAGATAAGTATTCAACAAAATATGCGACGGTACTGGGTTTGATAAATTTGGAACTAGGGAAAATTAACGAAGATAATCATTACAAAAAAGTCTATTGGCCCCAAAACTATATTTCTCAGTTTGTAAACTGGATCAAGGAACTTTCCTGAGTACGACAATCTTAAGCATTATCTCCTTCCTTCTGATCCTTTTCCGATTGACATTTTCCTTATAACTTCCATTTCCTTTTATTGACACTCAACAAAAATAATTCATATAATTTTTTAATGACAATGTGTTTCTTACTTTTGCGTACCGGAAACATATTCTGAAAAACGGCATGAATATGTGATCCGTTTGCAATGCCTTGACAAATTTTAAATTAGGGGTAAATCCATGACTTTCAATCCTCACGAAATCAAACCACCTTCAGCCGTAATCAAAGTAATCGGAATTGGTGGCGGTGGCGGAAATGCTATTAACACCATGATAAAGAGCAATATTGAGGGTGTAGAGTTCATTTCAGTAAATACAGATGTCCAAGCACTGCAGAATTCTCTGGCTGAAAACAGGATACAAATAGGCAAGGAACTCACCAAAGGACTTGGAGCTGGTGCAGATCCTGACATAGGCCGTGATGCAGCTCTTGAAGACAGACACTCTCTTTCGGAGGCCCTTGCCAGCGCCAATATGGTATTTGTTACTGCAGGAATGGGCGGAGGTACCGGTACGGGAGGAATCCCAATAGTCGCGCAAATAGCCAAAGACATGGGCGCTCTCACCGTAGGGGTAGTAACCAAGCCCTTTTCATTTGAGGGAAAACGAAGGAAAAAAATTGCTGAAATCGGAATAGCAAAACTGAAGGAACATGTCGATACCCTTATAACTATTCCAAATCAACGGCTTCTTCAACTTGCCAAACCTGATATGACCATGAAGGAAGCCTTCAGAATAGCCGACAACGTTCTCGTTAATGCGGTTAAAGGCATCTCAGAAATTATAAATGTCGGTGGGGATCTCAATGTTGATTTTGCCGATGTAAAAACAATCATGTCCGGTATGGGACTGGCTCTGATGGGAATTGGTGTTGCCGAAGGTGAGAATAGGGGCAAGGAAGCGGCAAAAAAAGCCATCTCCTCGCCGCTTCTCGAGGACATTAATATTGAGGGTGCAACAGGCATTCTCATGAATATTACTGTCAGCCCAAATGTAACCGTGATGGAAATGACCGAAGCCTGTTCAGTTATACACGAAGCCGCTCATGAAGATGCTACAATCATATGGGGCGCCGTATTCGACGAGAACATGGGAAACAAGATGCAAGTCACTGTTATTGCAACTGGCTTTCCAGCTGAAGACGATGAAGTTCAAACGATTTGTTCCCCTATGAAACAACTCCCTAAAAGAGCCGATCAATCCAATGATCCTCCCGGCCTGCAGATTCAAAGCGAACCTATGCAAAAGCCTCCCAGCATAACTGCTTTTGAAAAAAGTGATGTCTCCTTTTCCACGATTTCCAGGGAGCCCTCAAAAGAAGAATCGATTTTAAATGATTTCATCCCGTATAATATTGACACCCAAAAGGATCAAATGCTTGAAAGATCTCTTCCGCCAATAAAATCTTCCGGTGATTTTGATGCTGCAGAGCTGGCGGCAATGACCCTCCAAAAAGAAAAAACTCCAACAAATGGTTTTCCTTCAATAAAAATATCAAAAGAACCCAAACCGGAAGAGGAAACACTAAAACTCCGAAATGACCTATTAATAGGAAAAGAGTCCGCTCCTGCCAAAATAGGTGGAACATCCGGAAATTCTGTGGGTACTCCATTTATCGACCCGGAAATAGAGTTTAAAATAGATGAAGAGCAGCTGGATATCAGCCCGGTCGAACCCATTGCTGCACAGGAACATGAGGAGATTATTGAAAAAAAGATAGATGCTGCAATCGATTTGGCTCAAAGGCTTTACAAGGATGACAAAGAGATCTCTGATGATGAGGATAATCTCGATGTCCCCGCTTTCCTGAGAAATGGAATGAAAGATCTTTCCCTGTCCTAAAATGCACTATACATAATAAACGGATATTCTTAGGAATATCCGTTCACAGGTTTAAAGCTTCCTTGAATTTTTGAAAATCCTTTGGAAATAATCTCTCCAAGTATGGCGTTGATATTGAGAGAGATTCCGACCTGTTCATGCCTAACTTCAAAAAATCCGAAATAGTTGGCATATTTTGCGATACCTTTGTTTTCTTTTCTATGAAGGATATGCATTTATCACCCAAGAAACCGCCTAACTGAATCTTTGTTCCTTTTACATGCCTGTCAAAAATTATCTTGAAGATCTCTTCAACAGCAATTTTTTCCGGACCTAGAGCGCCTATTACCGCACATGAATCGGTCATCTCCAAATCTATTGAATTGGAAATTATTGTAATAAGATCATCCAAAAATAGCGGAGAAATACCTTCACTGCAGTTTGGAATTGGATATATGAAGGGAAAACGCATGATGTTCAATATTGAATTGATAAATCGATCGTGATTTCTGTTCCCATCATAGACAATACCCGGTCTTATAATTATTTTTTCAGGAATATTTGAGTTTAGTATGGAAAATTCGGCATAATATTTTTCTTTTAGAAAGAGATTTTCCGATGTCCGGCTGGCTCCATTGGCGCTTAAGAAAATTATTCTCTTTGTCCCGGCTAATTCCATGGCTTTTACGAGATTTCTTATTAATAGTACGTTTCTGGGAGGATTAAGATATTCAGGATCTACTTCAATGACATCCTTAGGACCCTGAAAGTTCTTTTCCCATGCGAGATGAACCACTGTATCCACCCCCCTGAGAGGAGCAGCCAACAACTCGCATGATCCTAAATCCGAGCATACGGGATAAACATTGTTTAGCGGTTCCGGTAAGCGATAGTGATAAACGGAAACGACAGTTTTGCCATTGTCAGATAAGTTTTTTATAAGCCGTTTTCCAATGAAACCGGCACTGCCGGTAACAAGCACAGCACCATCCTCGGAATTTTTTTGCATTATTTCCTTTTTCATAGCCGATCTCCTAAGAATCCGCAAGACTGTCATATAGTTCAATCAATTGATCTGCCGTCCTACTCCAGGTATTCCACGATCCCACCTCTTCTTTTATCTTTTTCTGAAAGTCAGAAAGATAAGACAATTCATTCGCCTGTTTGATTTTATCTATCCAATCATCAATCGAATGACTCAAAAGCATAGGAAAGGCAACTTTTTTACCCAGAATTTCATCAACTGCACTTCCGCTCTGGTAAACAACAGGTATTCCAAAAGAAAGAGCCTCTGTGGGAGGGAGGCCAAACCCCTCATAAAGGCTGGTATGCACATAGACATCCGCTTCCCTGTATTTCATTTCAAGATCTTCGCGCGTAAGTGAAGTCAAAGGTATCAAATATGATTTTCGAATAAGATCACTGAAGTTCTCCCTTGCCCATAATAGGCCTTTTTGATCTGTTACAAGCGTTAAAACAAATTTGCCATCCATCTTTTTCACAATATCACACAACAGATTAAACCTCTTGTATTTTTCAAACCTGGATACAGACAGTATCCCTACCGTTTCCGCATCTTTTCTATAAACTTCCTTGCCCTTAAACTCGGGAAAACCCAATGGAACAACTTTTGTTTTGCTTTCCACATATGGAAAAAATTCCACTACCGTTTTTTTTGTCCAGCATGAATCGCACACGATCTGGTCCACAACCGGCAATACCTTTGGCAAACAGTACTTGAGCTGCATTAGATAAAACATTGAAACATCATCTCTGGCAAGAAATGGTATCAGATCGTGAATCGTAAGAATTGTCCTGAATTTTTTGGAAAAATCAATGCTCCATGGAACATTGAAATTACTGAGACCATGAAAAATCTTTATCGTCGGATCATCAGCATAAACAGATTCCAAATAACGCCCTACCCTCACAGGCCAGACGATCTTGGACCTCATTATCTTATCTAAAAACCCCCAGCTTTTTAATGTAACTTCATCTAAACCCCGAAGGATTCTGGAAGGATCCTTCTTCATATGTATAAGGCAGGGTGCAATGTCTTTTCTTAAAAGTTCTTCGGCTATACATTTTGCGCTGAAATAAATCCCGGTTCCTTCTTCGCCTATTCCATATCCATCCCAAAACAGAACCCTCCATTTTCTTAAGGAGGTTTTCTCACCTTCTTTTGGAGAAGGGGGTCTTGAAGGCATCCGACTCTCCACATATGCTAAAAATTTTTGTCATATCTTAGACGATCTAATTGTCAGCAACCTGATCTCTGCCCTCTTTAACGCGGAAAGCGCTCTTTCCACGTCCACTGAAGAATCTTGAGATGAAAGCCTGTCGAGAGCCCTCTTTCTTGAGGCCTCTGCCCTGTTTTGATCTATTTCCGATGGAATTTCAATAACATCTGCAAGCACACTTACCTTGTTGTTCTCCACCTCCACATAACCACCGCTAATAAAAAACCTTGAAGTTTCCTGCTGCTTGTTCGTCTCTATAACTATTTCACCTACGTCCATTTCGGCGATATAGGCTGCATGACCTGGTAAGATCTGAACATAACCAAATGTACTGGGCAAAATTATACTTTTAGCATCCACCTCAAGTATCGGTTTGCTCGGAGAGAGAACTTTTATTGATAAAAGATCCGTAAGCATTAGCATCACCTATTTTAATTTTTTTGCAGCTTCAACAACTTCATCAATAGTTCCCAGATAAAGAAATGCCTGCTCAGGAATGTCATCATATTTTCCATCGCAAATTTCCCTGAAACCTTTCACCGTGTCGCTTAACTTAACATATTTACCAGGTATATTCGAAAAGGTCTCGGCAACAAAAAACGGCTGGCTCATGAATCTCTGGATTTTTCTTGCTCTGGCTACTATAAGCTTATCCGTATCGGAAAGCTCATCCATACCAAGAATTGCTATTATGTCTAAAAGTTCCTTGTACCTTTGAAGTATTTGCTGGACATCCCTTGCCGTCTGATAATGTTCAATTCCCACTATTGCAGGATCCAGAATCCTTGAGCTACTGGCAAGCGGGTCAACTGCGGGATAAAGACCCAGTTCGGATATCTGCCTTGAAAGCACAGTTGAAGCATCCAAGTGGGAAAATGTCGTTGCCGGGGCCGGATCTGTGTAATCATCTGCCGGAACATATATCGCCTGAACAGAGGTAATTGATCCATTGTTTGTCGTTGTAATTCGCTCCTGAAGTTCTCCCATCTCTGTAGCAAGCGTCGGCTGATAACCCACGGCAGAGGGTATCCTTCCGAGCAGCGCTGAAACCTCAGAGCCTGCCTGAGTAAAACGGAATATATTATCAATAAAAAGCAAAACGTCCTGTTTTTCCTCTTCCCTAAAATATTCCGCAACGGAAAGCGCACTTAGTGCGACTCTGGCCCTCGCCCCGGGAGGTTCGTTCATCTGCCCATATACAAGTGCTGTTTTGGAAATTACCCCGGACTCTTTCATCTCGCAGTAAAGATCGTTGCCTTCCCTTGTCCTTTCCCCTACTCCACCAAATACTGAAAAACCGCCGTGCTGGTTTGCAACGTTATTGATAAGTTCCATGATACATACTGTCTTTCCAACACCAGCACCACCAAAAAGACCAACCTTCCCGCCTTTTACGTAGGGAGCCATCAGGTCAATCACCTTAATTCCAGTCTCAAGAATCTCTGTTTTTGTTGAAAGATTAATAAATTTGGGTGCCGCCCTGTGAATAGGATAACGCTTTGTAGCATTCACCGGTCCCGCTTCATCTACCGGTTCGCCAATCAGATTTATGATCCTTCCAAGAACCTCTCTTCCAACAGGAACAGTTATCTGTTCACCAAGATCCCTTACAGGCATTCCCCTTACAAGGCCTTCCGTACTATCCATAGCGATTGTTCTTACGATGCTTTCACCAAGATGTAGCGCCACCTCAAGAACCAGATTCCCCTCCTTGTCGTTGATCGATGGATTTGTCAGCTTAAGCGCGTTGTAAATAGGCGGTAAATTCCCATCAGGAAACTCAACGTCAACAACTGGCCCCATAACTTGAATTACGTATCCGCTTTCCTTTCCCTGCATATAACTTCCCCCCTGGGTTTGCATGCAATCCTGTTGATTCTAACTTAACGCCTCGGCACCACTTACAATTTCTGTTAATTCAGTAGTGATAGCAGCCTGTCTTGCCCTGTTATATTTGATAGTTAATTTTCTTGAAACTTCTATAGCATTATTTGTAGCTGAATCCATTGCGGTCATACGAGCACCATGTTCCGAGGCAGCCCCTTCTAAAAACACCATGAAAAGATCACCGTACAATTTCCTCGAAAAAAGCATGTCTATCATATCGTTTAATTTTGGTTCAATGATATAGTCTCTGCCAGTCACTCCCTCTACTGCATCAATTTTCTCAGGTTCAATCGGTAAAAACTGGCTTATTGTCGGCATCTGGTCCATTGCTGATTTGAATTTTGGATATGCCAGATAAATTCTGTCGTACTCTCTTTTTACGAACCTGTCCACGAGCCCCTTGCATAGTCCAACCGTTATATCATAATTAGGTTTTTCAAGTACTTTTTCCAATTTGCCAACAGACTTGTTCTTCAACTTTTTTGAAAATACTGTTGGCTTTCGTCCCCAGGTAAAAATATCCATCTCTACGCCGGCACTTTCCTTGCTTTTAAGAAATACCACAACGTTTTTATGATTGTTAGAATTCAAACCGCCGCAAAGGCCACGATCTGTTCCTATCATCACAAGCAGAGATCTCTTCTCTTCAACCTTTTTAAGGAGTGGAGATTTAAGTTCTTCCCGGTTTGAGGAAAGAAGGTTTGAAACCATATGATTGAAAGTCCGGTTATAAGGCCTGGCTTTCTGAACCGCCTGGACAGCTTTGGCAAAATAAGAAGCCGACACAAGTTTCATAGCACTTGTAATCTTTTGCGTACTTTTAACCGTGTTGATTCGTTTTCTTATGTCCTTGAGATTAGCCATTTCTACTAAATCCTTCATCGTAGGACGTGATTGCTTTCTTCAATTCTTCCTCTATTTCAGAAAGCTTTGCCCTTCCCTCTATCTTGTCAAGCATTGCCTGATGATTGGCCTTCAGATAAGTTGTAAGCCCTGACTCCCAAAGTTTAATTCTGGATATTTCATACTTATCCAAAAAGCCTTTCGTACCTGCATAAATTACCGCTACCTGCAGTCCTACATGTACCGGGGAATATTGCGGTTGTTTAAGGATTTCCACAAGTCTCGCACCGCGACTGAGAGTTTTCTGTGTCGCCTGATCCAAATCAGAACCAAATTGGGAAAAAGCCGCAAGTTCACGATACTGGGCAAGTTCAAGTCTCAGGGAACCAGCAACGGCTTTCATGGCGGGAACCTGAGCAGCGCCTCCTACCCTTGATACACTCAATCCTGCGTTTACTGCTGGTCTTATGCCGCTAAAGAAAAGGTCCGACTCAAGGAAGATCTGTCCGTCGGTAATGGAAATCACATTTGTCGGAATATATGCCGAAATATCTCCCGCCTGAGTTTCTATTATTGGAAATGCGGTAAGCGATCCCGAACCTAATTTCTCACTAAATTTGCATGCTCTTTCAAGAAGTCGGCTATGGAGATAAAAAACATCTCCAGGAAATGCCTCTCTTCCAGGAGGGCGTCTAAGTAAAAGGGAAAGTTCCCTGTAAGCTGCGGCCTGCTTGGAAAGGTCATCATAAAAAATAACAGCATGACGGCCATTGTCCCTGAAGTACTCAGCCATCCTGCAGCCAGCATATGGCGCCATAAAAAGCATTGGTGCCGGATCAGTAGCAGTAGCCACTACTATGATGGTATATTCCATGGCACCTTCTTTTTTAAGTCGGTCAACAACCTGTGCAACAGTTGAAGCTTTCTGCCCTATTGCCACATATACGCAGATAACATCCTTTCCTTTTTGATTTATTATGGTATCGACAACAAGAGCTGTCTTTCCTGTTTGTCTGTCACCGATTATCAACTCCCTTTGGCCCCTGCCAATAGGAATCATTGAGTCAATAGATTTTAACCCTGTTTGAAGAGGCTCATGCACAGATCTTCTGGTAATGATGCCTGGCGCCTTTACTTCTACAATCCCCCTTTGCGCACCTGAAATTGGTCCCTGGCCATCTATAGGATCACCTAAAGCATTTACAACCCTGCCAATAAGCTGATCCCCGATAGGAACTGAATTTATCTCCTTTGTTCTCTTTACAGATTGTCCTTCTTCAATTTCCGTAGAGTGACCCAAAATGGCAACACCAACATTATCCTCTTCAAGATTCAAAACGATTCCTTTAATGCCGCATGAAAATTCGACGAGTTCACCTGCCATTGCTCCTTCAAGCCCATAAATTCTGGCGATACCATCCCCTACTGTCAATACCGTCCCAGTCTCTTCAAGCTCCACCTTTTGATCGAAGTTCTTGATTCT
>JADFZC010000203.1 GCA_015232735.1 Oligoflexales bacterium
CCATGTATCCCTGGTCGATCTGGATTAATATTAAAGCAGCCGTTATGTATTTTGAGTTGCTGCCGATGCTGATCAGATTGTTTGTAGTGACTTTTTCCCTGTGGTCAAGCCCCGTATACCCCGAAGCGACCGCCTGGCAGTCATCTCCAAGGCAGACTGTCGCAAAAGTCGCTGGTCCGTTTGAAAAATAATTATATTCCTCGATTTCACCCTCAAATCTGTCCCCGGCAATGCGATCGATCGCCTCCGCCGGATAGGAAAAAGCCAAAAATAGCAACATTATTGCATAATTCATGAATCAGCCCCATATATTCTGTATGCTTGCTTACGTAATAATAAAAAATATTTGCTGTAAATAAAAGAGATTTCGCAGTCGGCGGCGGCAAGAATAAAACAATGTATAAAAAAAAGTCAGACGGATATGACTTTCTATGATTTTTGCAGAGCGCGTCCTATCGAAAAGGCCTTTCCGAGTTTCTTTCCAACCCCATAGTAATAATTTGTTCCAAATGATCCGAAAAGACCTGCCTGGGTTTTCTCGATGTCCGGAAGTCTTTTTTCGCTCAGAATCCTCTCATCGGCTTTGATGTCAAGTATCTCTCCGATAAACTGGGTGTGCAGTCCAAGCTTCGCATGGGAAAGAAGCCTGCACTCCATGGCATAGGAAAACTCCTCGGCATAGGGTGCGTTTACCTTCTCGCTCCTTACCGCGGTGAGTCCGGCTTCGGTAAACTTGTCCACGTCCCTTCCGGAAGCTATTCCGAGATAATCGGCAATCTGTATCTGCGCCTCAGACGGAATGCTTATCGTAAATGCCTGATGTTTCATTATGTTATGGTATGTTTGAGTCGCCTCTCTCAGTGAGATGGCTATACAGGGAGGCTCGCTGCAGCAGATTCCGCCCCAGGATGCCGTCATAAGATTGGCTCTTCCGTCCGGATTATAGGAGCCCACAATCAAAACAGGATGCGGATGAATGATGGGTTTAGGACCTATTGATACTTTCATTGCAATTTCCCCCAACTATACTAATTTTTTTATTAATGCGGCTCTTTTAATAACATGAAATACCGGCCAGATCCACAGCCAATGCGCAGGTTATGTGGAAAGACCCGCTTAAATATGATAAAAGACTGCGATTATCTTATAACAACTGTCATCTGAAAGGTATAAAATGAATCCTCTGAAGCCGCTCCTTGAAAAACTCTCCGCATCTGCCTTGTCAGCATGCTGGTTATTGTTCCTGCCATCATGCACCACAGACAAAAATCCCCAAAAAACCGATGCTGTGGTTTCTGATCCGGTCCATGAAGTTGCCTGGCACAAGGGAGATGTTGAATCAGCCTTTATAAAGGCAAAGAACGAACACAAAAAACTTTTCCTTTACTGGGGCGCAAAGTGGTGTCCTCCATGCAACAGCCTCAAGGCGAGGGTTTTTTCCAAACCCAGATTCAAGGAACTGATGAAGCACTTTGTGCCTATATACCTTGACGGCGACACCGAGATGGCACAGATATGGGCGGACAGGCTTCAGGCCTACGGCTATCCCACTGTCATAGTATTCAATCCCGACGGAACCGAAATTATGAGGATCAGCGAGGGCGTCGACATTGCGGAATTTGAGACGGCGATCAATTCTGTCCTCCAGGAAAGTGAGACATCGATGCAGCTGATAACAAAATGCCTTGACGGCGGGGCGTCCGATTCGGACTGGAAGACACTGACCTATATCAGCTGGGAGCAGATCCCCGGCAAAGTCCTTTCAGATACAAAAAAACTGGAGCAGCTCGGCAGGCTTGTTGAAATGATGCCGCCCAGACTTGAAAAAGAGAGGGCTCTTCTCACGGCGGGCCTCGTGGCCCTGGCGGCAGATCTTTCGGAGGAGGGGGTATCACCGGAAATTTCCCGGATTATCAAAAAAAATCCGGAAAAATATCTCGATGGAATATTTCTTTCGAATGAAACCATAAAATCCTGCCGTAACTTTATCGGCTATAATTCGGCAGGCACTCTGAAATGGCTGTTTCCGGACCGTCGTTCAAGCGGTTATAAAAAATACAGGGAAAAATTTTTGGCTGCCGCCGCTTTTCTTGCAGATTCCGGATACGAATCTTTGGATGTCAGGCTTCTCGGTTTTCAGCCGCAGCTTGCGATTTACAGGCTTGAGCATGGCGACAGCGCAAAAATTCCTGACATGCTCAGGCAAAAAGTGATAGAGACGGTCGAGGAAATAGACAGAAGCGCAAAATCGTCATATGAGCGCCATTCCACGATATCAATGTCGGCGCGTATCTTGAGGGAAGCAGGCGAGGTGGAAAGGGCCAGGAAACTTCTTGTCAGGGAAAGCAGAGACACAGACACCCCGTGGTACTACTACTCATCCCTTTCTGTTTTGGAACAGAAAGAGGGAAACAGGGAAGAGGCTGCGAAATGGGCCGAAGCGGCAAAAAACTCGGCGAAGGGAAATTCGACAAAGATACAGTGGATCGTCGAGGAATTGAGTCTGACCGTGGAACTTTTTGGAAAAGAGAGACAGGACAGGGTCTATAAGCTTCTGGAAGAGTATTACGCTCTGGCAACAAGCCTTCCTGACGGATTTTCAGGCCGGAATAAAAACAGGGCCGATACGGTATCCAAAAGGGTCAAATCGCTTGGCAGGGACAAACGGCTTGACAGCCTTGTCAGCGCAAACCAGAAAAAATGCATGGAGCTGAAAGGGAAAAACAGAGACCTGTGCATCGGGCATTTCAGTGATATTCAAAGACTATAAAAGGTTTCAGCTGCGGTCAGCGCCCGGCGACTCTTATTACCGAACCGGCGACAGCCCGTGCAATCTGCTCGACATAGTCGAAATTGATCTTGTCAAACAGATCGCACGATTTGTGATAGCAGGGATTATAGTCATCACCGAAATAATCCTCTGAAATCATGACCGAGGGGACATTGTATTTCCAGAACGTGGCGTGATCGCTGCGATCGGTGCATGCCTTGTTGTTTCTTATAGACAGGTTCTGATTTGTGATTTCATCAAGCACTATGGATGTGAGGGTTGAAGATGTGTTTTCATCGCAATCTATTACATGAAACTTGTAATCCTTGTTTCCATCGTAGCCAAGCATGTCAAGATTGAAGACGCCTATGATTGACCCCATCTGGTTGTTTCCGGAAAGCTCCTTCGCGTAAGCTGAAGACCCGACAAGCCCCTTTTCCTCCTGATCGAAGTAGGCAAAACGGATTGTCGCTGAGAAATCCTGGTCCTTTATCGACCTTGCAATCGAAAGAAGCGCCGCCATCCCGGAGCCATTGTCATCGGCGCCCGCATTGCTTGCCGAATCGTAGTGGCATGAAAGCACAAGAACCTTTGACGCGTCAGAGCCGGGTTTTTCCGCAACAAGATTTACGCCGGTGTTCCCCCATGAATTTTTGTATGACTGCTCCGAGACCCTGTATCCCATGGACTCATATGCAGATCTCAGGTAGGAGCGCGTCATGGACCTTCCGCTTGCTGACCCTCTTTCCTTGATCGTTACCTGGGAACCGCCGATGACGATCGTTCTTGCTCCTGAAATCTCTTCAATAACACGTTTAATATAGGCTCCATCTATGGAAACGTTACTCAGCCCTCTGTCAGCGGGACTGGGTTCCGGTATCTCGGGAGGAGAGGGCTGGACGACACTCCCCGGATGAAGCATATTGTCCACCTTGACAAAAAAATCCCTGGAAAGCTCCTCATCTTCCGATGGGTCCCATGAAGACGGCATTACCACTACCGCAAATCTGTCTATACGCCCGACCTCCCCGGCAAACGGGACCCGGGCTTTTCTGTGCGGGTTTGGCTCGACCAGATAAAGTTCAAAACCCTCATTCACTTCCACACTTATCTGATCCCTTGCCTGAAGGATGGGCATCGGGGATACGACTATGTGATGCGTGAATGTGACAAAACGCTCATAAAAAGGGATATTCGCATCTTTTTTTACCTTTGTGATGTGGAAAATCTCAGCACTCGAAGAGGAGGAAATCAGAAAAAAAGACAGCACGAACGAAAGCCGACAGGGTCCAACCATGACTATCTCCTTATGGGTGTTTTATCTTATTAAACGACACGCGGGACGGAATATCAATTCAATTTATTTCATTTATTATTGAGGAACTTATAATAGTTGCCTTGACATTAAATTGATAACCTTATATCCACATCTGGCAATTTTTGTCCTTATTCCTTTCAAGGGTATCAGATGCGCAATTTGATTTTTGGAACTTTTATTTTTTTGGTCAGTTCGGCCTTCTTCGCCTGGATACTCGTGAGCGATCCAAGGGAACCCATACGGGGAGAGGTGACAGCGGCTAAAATCAGCGCGTCAAGCAGAATTACCGGCAGGATAGAGGATATCAAAGTCAAGGAGGGAGACAGGGTCCTGGCCGGAGACCTTTTGCTGGAGCTTGACAGACCCGACTTCGCACCCAAAGACCCGTCGGGGACAGAAGAGAGCCGCATGCCATTAATGCCCCGGCATGCCGGCGGTGAAATAAATTCACCGGTAAACGGGGAGGTTTTTTCCATCAGGGGCAAAAAGGGGGAGCTTATCCCCAGGGGATATCCGATCATAACCATCATCGATCCCAATAATCTCTGGATCACTTTCAATGTCACGGAAGACTATCTGAAGAGCATGAAAATGGGCACGACCTTCAGCGCAAAGGTTCCGGAACTTTCGGATGACAAATACCGCTTCAGGATAAACTTCATATCAAGAGCGGGTGACTATGCCGGAGCAGGGAAAACAAAGGGAGGCTACGACTTGAAAACATACGAGGTCAGGGCTGTTCCTGTTGTACCGATCAGGGGTTTAAGGGCAGGCATGTCCATAATTTTAGATCTGGCTGACATCAGCCTCTCCATTTTGGGCTGATGGCTGACGGCCATTTCGGTTCCGGCCGAAACCTGGTCAGGATTCCTGAAAAAATTCCATTTTTAAAAAATAGTAAAATCATGTTAGAATCGATACGTACCCAAAAAGAGGAGACCTGCGAAAATAGTTGAAGAATTAGCTCATTGTTGAGGTGCAGGCCAAGTACGCCGGCACCCAGTCAAATCGAGCAGAAGGAGAATTGTTTATGGCAAGTTTCATGAAGTTTAATGTTCTAATTTTTTGTTTTGCTTCACTTTCACTTTCAGCCTTCGGCGGGGAAAAAAAAGAGTTCATTGTGGGAGTCCAGGATTTTATCGGTTACCTGCCTGAATCCGATTACTCAAACATGGAGTACAAGGGATTTGCCCGCGAGCTTCTTGACATGTTTGCAAAAGAAAAGGGTTATGCCTTTACATACAAGGCCTTTCCCCTGAAACGCCTTTATGACAGCTTTGTCCATGGTTCGGTCGATCTGAAATATCCGGACAATTCATACTGGTCGACAGATGTAAAGAAAGG
>JADFZC010000204.1 GCA_015232735.1 Oligoflexales bacterium
AGAAAAGGCCCCGGAAGGATGATTATAGTCGGCATCACTAAGTCAGAACCGGAATCGGGTTTCAGACCTTCGGTGGATGTTCTTTTCCGAAGTGCGGCAAAAGCTCTAAAGAGGGATGTGATAGCAATAATCATGACAGGAATGGGAACCGATGGAACAAAAGGCTCGGCAGCCTTGAAAAAGGAGGATGCGTTCATAATAGTCCAAGACAAAAAAAGTTCCGTTGTATGGGGAATGCCAGGAAGTGTTGTTGAAAGCCAAAACTACAGCAAAATAGTTAACCTTGAATACATACCTGCAATAATAGTGGATGAGATGAATAGATCCAGCACGCCAAAACAGGAGGATGAAGAATCAAATAATATTAATGCGCCCACTATTGCATGTCATTCAGCAAATGAACTTCCTATCATAGAAGGGCAAAAGGCAGATAATGGAATAGTTCCTTCAGTTACAGCTGAAAATCTGAAAATAACCCATCAGGCCATGGGGGGGACTATGGAAATCAATTGCGATATGAGCCAGCAATCTGCCTCATCAGAATTGATAAAGCCGCATCCGACAGAGAATGGAAAAAGCGGAGACAGTGATATTAAGACAGATAGTCACGACGACAGGAACGTTTTGGAAGATCCTGCGGTTGAAAAAAACATGACCGGCATCAAAGCAATCACAGATGAGGAATTTATTTTTATTAAACAATATGTCAGGGATATATGCGGGATTGTTATTGAGCACGGAAAAGAATATCTGGTGGAACAGAGGTTTTCTGAGCTTATCCAGGAGCTTGGCATGTCAAGTTACAAACAGCTTGTAGATGAGATAATAAACAATGAGAGCCTGGCGTTGAAGGAAAAGATAATAACATCCATAACCACGGGTGAAACGTCATTCTTTCGGGATCAAAAATGCTTCGATGGGATAAAGAGTGCAGTTTTTCCTCAACTTGCAAAAAGGTTGATACGAAAGAAAATGATAGGCATCAATTCAGCTGAAAATAAAATAAGAATATGGTGTGCCGCATCTTCTTCAGGCCAGGAGATATACAGCCTCGCAATGCTGCTGGCTGAATTTATTGAAGAGGAGCATGTTAAAGGGGTCAATTTTTGTGACTTTGAAATACTTGGAACAGACATATCACCGAAGGTGCTATCGCAAGCAAAGACAGGCAAGTACAATTTAATTGAAGTAAAAAGAGGACTCGATTTGGCTAGATTCGGGCAATACCTCGTGAAGGATGAAAGAAATGTGACAATTTCAGATTCAATCAAAAAAATTGTGGAATTCAAATCGCTCAATCTCATCACTCCCTTCTGGTTCAAGAAAAAATTTGATCTTGTACTTTGCAGAAATGTTTTAATCTATTTTAATAATCAGACAAGAGAGTCCGTTTTGAGAAAAATATACAACAGTATGGAAGAAAACGCCTTTCTTATCATGGGCTCGTCTGAAAATGTCGGTGATGAGGAACGTATTTTTGAGCCCATAATCGTAAATGATTGTATATTCTGGACTAAAAAAGCAAAAATTGACAATATGGCAAGTGCCTGAACCCGGAAATGTCCAATTGAAGGGAACTAACATATTTTAAGGAAATGACGAAAAACCTATTAAATGTAAAATGGTTTGTTTTTGAAAACCAGCCTTTCAGAGGAAAAAAATATGAAAATCCGATTTGTAAGCATTTATGAAGCAGTAGTCCTTTCCCTTTCTCTTTTCGCCATTATTGGTATGCAGGCTTCCTTAAGCTGGATATACATGACAGCTATTTATCTTATTCTGATTATGACCTCTGTCCATATATTGTTATCTCTCGCGGGAAGAAGCAACCTTGCCAGATTCAACAGCGATTTGAGACAATTAAAATTAAAAATTCAGAATGGCACCTTTGATGAAAGGATAAAAATGAAGAATGTCAATACTGCATTTGAAGATACAATTGCATGCATGAATGGAATTATATCGAGTTTTTATCAGGCTATTGACTCAAATCCCCTGGCGACGCTGTTCATTGACATTGGTATGAAGATCAAATACATAAACCGTAATGCATGCACCATGCTGGATGTACTCCCCCAGGATGCACTTAATCGTACATGGGACGGTATAATCAAATTTGAAGAGACAGGAATCAGCAAATGCGGCATCAGACGGGCTTTCGAGACCGGTAAAAGCGAATACGAACATGGAACCATTGTTAAAGAGGGAGGGAAGGTTTTAGTCTCATATTTTTCCGTTCCGGTGAAGAATGCTGATAACACGGTAATTGGAGCGCATGTTTTCATACTTGACCAGACCAAGAGGGTCAATGCGGAGACAAAATTCAACAAGATAATAAAATATCAGGAAGACTCAGTACATCTTCTTGAAAATGTGATGAAAAAAGTAGGTGAGGGCGACATAACACAGCGTTTCACGACGCCTAAGGGGGATGCTGAATCAATTGAAGTAGAAAAGACATTTTCCAACATCACATCATCATTGGGCACGATGCTGGAGGAAATATCTGAAACAATAGCCCAGATACAGGCCAGTACAACCATACTTGCGACTTCAACTGAGGAAGTCTCGGCAGTTTCCGCGCAAATGCAGATGGATTCAGAGTCAGTTGCGAACAAGGCCGGTGAGATAGCAACACATTCCAACGAAGTATCCTCAAGCATAGCGACTCTTGCGGCTGCAGCAGAGGAAATGAGCGTGAATGTAGGAACAGTGTCGGAAACAGCCGAGGAAATATCTGTCAGCATGAATAATATTAACGGACTTATTGAAAAATTATCCGATTCAATCCAGGAGATAACAAAAAACGCCAATGATGCGCAAAAAGTGTCAAAGGATGCTGTGACCCTTTCTGAACAGTCAACAAATACGGTTAACCGGCTTGGAGCCGCGGGCAAGGAGATTGGCAAAGTCACTTACGTTATAAAGAGAATTGCTGAACAGACAAATCTCCTGGCACTGAACGCCACGATAGAAGCCGCATCCGCAGGCGAGGCAGGCAAGGGTTTTGCCGTTGTCGCACATGAAATAAAGGAACTGGCAAATCAGAGCGGTACAGCCGCTGAGGATATTGCAGGCAAGGTGGAGGGTATTCAGCTGAATACAGATGAAGCGATTTCTGTGATCAGGGATGTCGCACAAATCATAAACCAAATCGTGAATTTCGTTAAAATCATAACTGAATCTGTCAATAAACAGAACATTGCCGCCCATGACATAAGAGCCAGTGTGCTCCAGGTGTCAAACAGCATAATGAATACCGCAAAGGCGATAACAGAGATATCGATGACAGCAAATCACGTCTCAAAGAATGTCGGTAATGCCTCGACCAAAGCATCATCTATAACGACAAGAATTGGCGAGATCTATCAATTTGCAGATCATGGCAAGTCCGGAAGCAAACAGATTCTGGAAGCCGTGGTTGACCTGTCGAGAATGGCAAGTCAGTTGCAGAAACTGACAAAAAAATTCAAGGTCAACACAAAACAGAAGAGAGATGAGGCCGAAGCCGCCTGATGAGACCTGTAAATCAATTATCCACACTTCTTTTAGAGCACGAGGAGAGCATGAAAAGGGCTTACAACAAACCTATGACATCTGCAAATTTATTTTTCACCGTATAAACTCCTTTCAAATCATTAATACAATATAAAAATTGCCAAATTTTTCTTTTCATTAACCTGCATGCCTTTGGGCGATGCAGCGATAAGGGAAGCAAACGCAGGATGTGATTGTGCAAATCATGGGCCAAAAAATATGGAATGATTTGTTTTCTTTATCGCCAGAAACCCGTCAGGAACTTTCTTCAGATTCTTCCATGGCATTTGATTTGCAATAGGCTGATACACGTTTGGTGCACACAGCTGCAATTGGTTGTAAACAAATAAAAATATCAGTGAAATTCGGAACGCATGAAAAGCCGATAGAAAAACTTTTATACACTGAGTGAGCGATGTAAACAAATTGGAAAGGAATTTTAAAATGAGAATTAAGGAATCCGCAAAAAATCTGTTGGTTGGCCTGGCCTGTTTATTTTTTTATAGCGCCTGCGCGCAAGTGGGCAATAATGATTCGTCAAAATCAAACGCCGGCAACAACGCCCCTGATGGAAAAAATGAAGCTGCGTACAATGTCGCCACGTTTGATTCAGGGTTTGGTGGTTATTTTACAGCGAAAGAAATTGAAAAACAGTCGCGTTCCCTTTCGAAGAATGGCTATGGGCCATTTTCAATAACGCACTACGGCGACACGCTCAATGCTCCATACGGAGAAAAAACAACAGAGCAAATTGCCAAGTTTACCTCTGAAGGAGTTTTAACGGCTTTTCATGATGGAGCCGAAGATGTTTATATCGCATGCAACACCGCATCGACACAATATGAAAGGGTCAAGGAGATAATCCGAGCGGAAAACCCCGCTTATGAAAACCATGTATTTTCCATCATCAATGTTTCAGTTGATGAAGTCATGAAGACAGTCAATAAGAAGCTTGCTTTGCAAAATAATGTGAATATTGCCATATTTGCCACACCAGCCACTGTAAAATCAGAGAATTATCCAAAATTTTTAGCCAAGGCTCTCAACACGGATTTCAAGCCAGGCATATTGAAAAAGATTACACAGCCCAGATGGCTCAAGAAGAAAGGAGCCACCATCGATAGCTATGCCTATGTCGCGGAGTTTCCATTAAGTTCCGGCAAAAAAGTCTCAGTTTATCAAATGGCTCCGGCGAATTGGGTGGATATGATTGAAAATGGTGCTTCCGACAGTGAGAAGAGATTCAATGTCGAAAACGACATCAAGACATTGACAAGCCAAATAAATACCGATGCAGTATTCGATGTTGTCGGGGAATTTTGTACCCACTATCCCGTTTTTGATTCGATAATTCAAAGCGAGTTGAAAGGTTCGCACAAAGTCACGACGGAAGCTCCATTTGTGGTTCAGGGACCACTCATGGGTTCTCTTTTCAATAAAACATATCTGCAAAGCCAACCTTGGAAAAATGACAATGAGGTTTCCCCTCCCAATACTCCATCCATCTATCTGACTGGAGACAATATTAGTTCTTTCATGGAACTCGTGAAGAAAATTTTTCCGAATGATCCAGAGCCGGCTATAGCCAAAAAGGAGTTTGTCTCTTTAAATTGATCATAAAATTTGACTTAAAATACACGACTATTTAAGCATATATAGGAGAAATATTATGGAAAGAGTATTAAAATACCACCAGTGAAACTCTGACTATTACCCACAAGTTTATCCTCAAAATGGCAAATAACTTTCAGCGATATCACCCAGTCGTTGCCATCCTCTCCAAATAACGATTATTCCTGGCCCTTTATCACCCTTGCGACTTGCCTCCCCTAATTTTGCCATCCATCTTATTTCTTCCCTGACGGCTTTAGGCTTAGGCGAAACCTTCCAAA
>JADFZC010000205.1 GCA_015232735.1 Oligoflexales bacterium
TTCTTTTCTGAGATTCCATTTCCATTGATATCGGTCCACACGACAAGTCTGGAGAAAACGGGGTCTGATTTATCTACAAATCCTTTTCGCCTGCCATCATAATCTGCCAGCGCGGAGAAACCATTTGACGCCAGGTGTCCATTGCTAAGCAGCGTGAATTCCCCGAACAGCTCTTTTCCATTATCAATCAAGCCGTTGTTGTTCAAATCGATGGCGAGAAAACCCGCCGTAGGCAAAATCCACCCCGTATGAAGCTTTTTGCCGTCACCGCGCAAATCAAATCTTACATGCGAATCGTTTGGCTGAATGGTCTCAAGACTGGAAGCTTTGCTGAAATCCAAAACAAGCGGACTTGCAAGACGTACATCGTGCTGGCAGACATTGCCGACGGGCTGGCCCGACGAGTCTCGACCGGTTATAGTGAAAGTGACCCCTGAAGCGTACCAGTCATTGGTATCTATGAAGTCAGAAAACGGTATCTGATAAGATCCATCGGACGCCAGATATTTGGCGGCATAAAGATTTTTGGGTTCCATGCTTTCCGCGGCGCCGGCCATGGTTCCTATGGCATCGATAACTCCTCCTGATGTATCAACCTTGATTTGCCAGGTTGTCGCCGTCCCCTTTATTTTAAGAGCCAGATTCGATTTTGACGGTTCCCTGAAGGTACCCCCTGGCATTACGCAGAGCGAAAGTTTGTCGATGTCGGACGACGCGGCTTTTGGGTCGACGGCATTTCCAGTCGTACAGCCTTCGCCTGCAACGGCAGTCGCTATGCTTTGAGAATTGATGCCGGCAAGGAGATCTTTTTGCTTTGAAGGACCCATCGAAATCTGAGCTACAGAAAGGCATCCACCTATATTCTCCGAGGTTTTCGCGCTAACGACTGTGTTCTCAGGGATTATTGGGCCCGTGTCCGTTTGAGTTCTGATATTTGTGTCAGCAGCTATCTTTGACGGCTTTGGGTTTGATATTTCATCGACGTCTGTTTCCAGAACATAGCCTTCCTGAATGCCGTTCTCACACGCCGGGAACGGTTGTGCAATGTAATAGGGAACACTCGCCAGCTTTACCCTGGCCACAAGAAGCAGCAGATCACTCTTTTTGATCGTGCACCCAGTGTCCTGATATCCAGGTTTTCTGACAGCAAGCCGTGTGTTCCTGACAGCCTTTGCCATAAGCGGCTGACCGTCTGCTGAGATGAGAGCTTCAAAATCGCTTGGCTCACTCCCTTTTAAACTTGCCTTCTCTGATAAAAACTCTTTTGGGGGAGGCGGAAGGGTGCCAAAGTCCTCCTGGGAATGAATGGAGGTTCGCGTGCCGCCTTTCATCTCATTTGCTGCTGGCGCAGGCGAACAGGCCATAACTGTCAGTGCAAAAATCACGGAGCATATGAAGACCATTCCGGCGATGACGCCCCGGTCGGCGCATTTTGTATCTTCTTCATGTCCCTGTGTGATAACGAGGTATGAAACGAATGAAGCGTATTTGTTTTCCTTGATTCTCATATCTTTGATCCTTTCAAATAAAAAAAGAAATCAAATGAAGCCAATTTTTTTAATTTTCAGTTTCAGCCTTTTTATAAATACGCTGCAAAATTCACGCCGATTTTTGCTTCGCCTTGAGGAATAATCTTTCAGCATATTTTTCAAGGTATTATGAGATATTCTGATTTTTTGGGAAGAATTTCGGAATCAGGAAAAAAGAAAGAGATGTGATGCATTTATTTGTATAAAAACAGCGCATTACAACTAAGACCGCAAGGATGAAAAATTGCACTTTGGCCTATAATTTTGATAGATGGTGAATAATTTCATTTTTCGGACAGTTAAAAGGAAACGAAACCCAATGTTACTTTTTACCGTAAAATCCTTCGGCAATCGATGACGATGCCTCGATCCAGGAAAAAACCGAAAACCCCATATTTTTCAAAGGAGGCAGTGCAAAAATGGTCAAATTGAACTGGGTTTCCAAAAGGGGCGCGGTTTTTTACATGCACATTCCTGTCCAATTCAGGACGCAGGTGAATGCCCGTATTCGGGCATTGATATCACTTCTCGTGGATGACGCAGCTCTGTCCGGTTATGACGCCGGCCAATGAAAACGACGTGCAATAAACATCGCCAGTCTCAAGATACTGGGATGAACCCATGGATCCACCGAGAGAATACGTGTCTACTTTTCCCTTCAGGAATCCCATGAGACTTCTTGCGGCTTTGCTTTTAACCTCAATCCTTTTCCCGTCCACGGTAAGGATGCATTTGAAGTTGTTGGGGAACAACCACGAGGAGGAATCGTTGCACAGAATGCTGTCAACCGATAAAATTTCAGGATTTGTATCTTTTTTGATCCCTGCGCTATGAAGATGACCGATCATGGTTCTGGCCTCGTCACCGCTCAGTTCAACTACCTTGAGAACATCCTTGGAGGATTCTGAAGGCTTTGCCTGGCTTTCACTCTGCAGGCCGGAAGAGGCATTGTTTTTTGATGTTCCACCAGATGTTCCGCAGGAACAGAGTGTAATCATCGCGGCCAACGTTAACAAACTTCGCAAATTTTGCAGATGCATTTTCATGTCTTTTGTCTCCTTTCTATACACAATCACGCTTTAACCTCAAGTATTCAGTAACCGACTGCAATACAGTTGGCTTCCCTATGCAAAGCGGATGCCAGGCCATACATTATTGGGCAACCTGCTTTCCAGCATGAAAAAACGGTGTTTGTTCTTGTTATAACGCCTCAAATATGCAGGATAAATATCTGCAGGCACATGCCGCAGGCTTTCGATTTTTTTCTTTGACAGGAATTATTAAAGATGTCTGGAAACTGTCTATGCGGTTTTTGTTTTTTCAATCTTGGAATTTATTATTTGGCAATCGAGACAGCTTTCAGGCCAATGCTGACAAACAACTGGTTTTCATCGCTGCCCGAAAGGTCGAATGTCCCCTCCTGGGAAACGATGAACCTTTGCATACCTGTTGCAAGATCAATGGAAATAAGGCTCTGGGGAGGATTTTTCACGTTCCCCTCTCCCTGGGATTTCACATATACCGAGGATGCATCGCCTTCGAGAATATCCCCGCTCAGTCTTTCATAAGGATTGGAAGGCATAAAACGATAGGTCCATATCTTCTTGCCACTTCTGGAATCAAGCAGACTTAGATCATTGCCGTTGAAAACATAGACGCGATTCTGGTTGTCATTTGCGGGCCACAGGCTTGTTCCCGGCTCACTATGCGTCCACGCGACCGTGCCTTTCATTCCATTGATATATACAAAAGAACTCTGATTTGTCTGATAGGAACTGAGCGAAATGAGGGCGTCACCATTCGGAAGGGTTTTGGCTGTCAGAAAGGCGTCCGGCATTGAGGTGTTTTTATAACTCCAAACGGCCTGCCCCGTAAATTTGTCGACACGGGTGTAAAAATCGCTTCCGTAAATGGACAGCTGGTCATAATCGAGGGATACCTGCCAGAATTTATACTGATCTCCCTTGAAAGTCCAGAGAACGCTGCCATTTGCGATCGATATTGCCTTGAGACCGCTGTTTTCCCTGACAATGAGGACCTGGTTGTCGATTCTGTCACCTGAGGATACGACCGACATGCCGCTGGCTCCATTGATGCTCCATTTTTCTTTTCCTGTAGTGGAATTTATGGCTGAAAGGCGTATACCGTCCTCCAGATAAAGCGTCATCAAAAGGGTTTCCCTGTTGATCTCGTCCAAATTGGAGAAGTAGTATCTGGAAAAGTTGCCTGTGGCGGCATGATCGAATACCTTCTTTCCGGTATTTTTATCAACAGCCGTCAAAAATTCAGAATGTTCGCCATAAGTCACGTAGGCGAGGTCCCCTGAAGAGGAACAATGCAAATTTCCGCCCTTTCCGTTCAGGACTCCGCCCAGCGTCGTATTCCAGCGGATATCTCCAGTCTCAACATCTATTCCAAGGATCTCTCCACTGTCATTCATTACCAGAGTGTCTTTGTTTGCACATTCTTTGAGAAAGGGATCATAGCTTTTTAAATCGCGGCTCCACAAGAGTCTTCCCGATGACTTGTCGATTCGCTTGAAGGTATTTTGCGAAGATGCTTCTGCAAGGTAGGCGTGTCCATAATCATCGATTTCAAGCTTGCCATCATTTGCCCAAACAACGCTTCCGGAAGCGGGACGGGATGCTCCCCTTTCATTTTCAGCACTCAGCGAGTTCGATGACACATCTCCAGTTTTATAGCCACTACTGCAGCTTGATATAAAATAAAAAAACGCAAGAATCTCTCTCTTCATTCACCACCTCCAAAACAACAGCCACTTTATAACAAAGCGCAACCGATAGGAACACCTCAAGTCGGCAGTCCACGGCATGCAAACTTGGTACCAGTTCTAACATGCTGAAATATCTTATTTTTATGGTTTGCATAATTTAGTAAACTGCAAACGGGAAGATCGTGTGTAAACATTTTTGTACCAATAGTCGTTAAATGAATTCTGGTCTAACGAAAAAAAGAAGTGTATTATGCGTCGAAAATGCGCCCTTAAAAAATTTGCTTCATGATAAGGATATTGGACCAGGTATTTTATAAGTCGAGGTAATTTATGAAAAATTTTAGCATTGCCATTACACTTGCAGCTCTTTTTCTGATCGGTTCCGGCTGCGGCGATCAAAAATCTGATTTTGCCGTCAAGGCAAGACCGCTGACCTTTGAAGAGAAATTATCGGATTTTGACACCGCAACGCATTACTTTGAAGAATATTATGCGCCTCTGCATTACAAGGAAAAACGATGGAAAACCGATTATGAAAGCAGATTCCGGGAGCTTCGCAAAGAGATCCTGCCCGAAGGCACGGATGCCGATTTTTACAGGGTCATGAGCAGGCTCACCGCCTCGTTCAGGGATGCCCACGTCAGCATAAAAATTGAAGGGGCGACCCAATACACCATCCCGCTGACTTTCGATTTTATTGATGGCCGTTATCTGCTCACCTATTTCTCGCCGTTTTACGGGCAGTCGGGAATATCAGTCGGAGATGAACTTCTGGAGATTGACGGAGTAAGTACCAATGAAATAGTGAGCGAACTCAATAAATTCCATTCAACAGGCCATATGCCGTCCGACAAGAGGATGCTTGCGACTTTACTTACAAAAAGAAACTACATCATGCCGCCAAGGTCAACGAGATCCATTCTGACCATGAGACAGCCTGACAGTGAAGAGACCTACAAGCTCGATGTTTACTGGCAGGTTGAGTCGGATGTCCCTTCAAAGGTCAGGATCACGGGGGATTCCACGGTATTTCCGTGGAAAGAGTCGATTGCAGGCGAGATGTACGGAATCGATTATACGAAAAAAGGCGCATCGGATCCCTTTTTCTTCAATGACGATATCGCAAAAAAATATAGCTTCAAAAAAGATGCTGATATCATA
>JADFZC010000010.1 GCA_015232735.1 Oligoflexales bacterium
GAGGTCAGGACGTTTGCCTCTCCCAAAAGGCCTTTAAAGTATTTGGAGATGTCATGAGTTGCCAAACCGTTTTTGTTTTCTGTCATATCAGTCTTTTCTTTTATCAAGATTATTGATGAATTCGAGAAGTGCGAAGTCCTGGCGTTCCCTGATGTCAGATACTGTTGATTGGGCTTTGCCGGGAATTCCGTTCTCTATTATCGTAAACGCTATAAGCCCGTGCAGGGGATGATTCAGATATCCTGCCAGGCCGACAACCGGATATGGCTCACTCAGAGTGCCTGTCTTCGCTCTCACCTTGCCCTGGAGAATCTTCGTCTCCTTTTCGCGAAAACGCTTGCTGAGGGTGCCGTCTTTCCCTGCCGAGGGCAGGCTTGCAAAGAATTCCGGGAATATGTCTATCCGGTTATAAACATATGAGAGGATTGACGTCAGCTGGTCGGCGCTGAGCCTGTTGTCAAGATCAAGCCCGGAACCGTTTTTAAGGACGTATTCATCGCCGATCCCGACCTCCTTTTTTAGGAAAAGATTTATCACGTCAATGCCCGATTTGAAAGATCCTATTGTCTTTACCTCCGGTTTTTCGTTTTCAAGTGTCGCTCCCAGCCGCTTAAGAAGGACGTCCGCTATGAAATTATTTGAATACTTGTTCAGCCCTTCCACTATGTAGCCGAGAGGATAGCTCTCGACTGTAATCAGAAGCCTCGAATTTTGTGGCAGGACGCCGCTTTTTACCTGTCCAATAACGGCCACTCCTTCCCTGACGAGAAATGACCTCAATGTTTCGCCTGAGGTCACGAGGGGATTGCTGACCGACCTGTAGACCTTGTAGAGCTTGCTTCCGAGTGCAATATGTCCGTTTAAAATCAGCTTTGATGTCCCATCGGAGGTGACTTCCCTTTTTATGCTGAAGCTGTTTCCCTGCCCATGCCTTGCGGTCCTGATCCTGTTGTCGATAATCACGCCTTTTATACTGTAGGGATCTATTTCAACAATCGCCTGGGTTCCAACTTTGGGGCCTGGGGATACTGCAATGGGAAAGGTGTTAAAGTTTACGCCAAAGGCCGATATTGGAGCATCATACGCGTGTTCTGAAAATTCCTCGGCCGATTCCCTGGAAGGATCGTAGTTTTCCGCGTCAAAAATGGAGTTGTCTATGACAAGATCACCTTTGATTCTTCTGATTCCCATATGCCTTATATCAGCTGCCAGCTGCCAGAGCTTTTCGTTTGTAAAAAACGGGTCGCCGTTTCCGACTATGAACATGTCTCCAGTCAGGATCGAATCCTGTATTGATCCTGAATAGAATATTTTTGTGTTGAATTTGTAAGCTGGCCCAAAAGTATGAAGGCTTGCCGCAGCGGTAAGCAATTTTGTAAGCGATGCCGGTATCAATTTTTTTTTCGGATCTGTTTGATAGAGGATTTTTCCATCTTTCAGCCTTTTAAACATGATAGATTTTTCGGTTTCTGCTTTCATGGGATAAAATATATCCTCTCCTGACTTTTCTGAAGCGGCCGACAATTTATCCGTCATGTTGAAACCGACGAGCATCAAGGAGAATAATATTGCAGTCTTGGAAGAATGTATGGTTTCCATTTTGTCACCTTCAGGGAGGTTTGTTAGAGCCTGTCTAAAAAGGGTCGGACTTAAGCGTTAATCGTCGTCGGGCGATCCTCATTTACTGGAATGTAAACTCCGGTCGCCCTCCTCCTCGCGCCTTGATCCATCCCTTTTTAGACAGGCCCTTAGAGGTCCGTTTTATGGACCGGTTGACCTGTCACCATCGCAGCTCGCTCATTGCATTTCAGGTTTTGAAATGACATCCAACTATTAATGCAGTATCCAGAATACCATCATTCCCCCGCCAGAAAAAGAGTGGAATCTTTTCGCAAAAAAATTTAATAATCAGACACTGGAAATTTGTCAATAAATTTGGATTGGAGTCAGAGGTTCCCTTCGCCATGATGAACGAAGTGAAGCATCTCTGGTGGTTAAGCCAGATTTTTCACTACGCTCAAGATGACGGTCTCCTGGCAGTCAAGGATTTGATGTCAGACCGGGAACCCCTGGATTGGAGTAGACCTTTGAACAGTCGAAAATCAAATATCTGGACATTTCTTTCAACCTGCTGTCCTTTGGGATATACGCCTTTCATTCCCGGGACGGCAGGTGCGGCGGCCGGAGTTGTTTTGGGCTTTTTTATAAGGTTTTCTGTCGTAAGCATGTTTCCGGATGTGAACATGTTTGTGGTGCATTTGTTGATAGCCTTGTTGCTGCTTTTATTCTCGTGGTTTTCATATCACTGCATTTTTATGACAGAAAAACTCTGGGGAGTCCATGATGACAGGAGGATTGTTATTGACGAGGTTGCGGGTCAGGCTCTTGTTACTGCTTTTTTGCCTCCCAGTGCGGTCTATTTGCTGCTGTCGTTTGTCATGTTTCGTCTTTTTGATATTTGGAAGCCGTGGTTTATCGGGAGTATTGATAGAAATTGGAATACCCCGCTTGGAACTTTGATGGATGATCTTGCTGCTGGTTTGCTATCGTTAATAATAATGGTGTGTTGCATTTATATATCAAAATATTTTGATATTGAGTTGCATAATTTCCAGGATATGCTAGCTTTCTAGCTTTAACTCTCGATATGGGAAACAGAACAGAGATGGAACGAACTTCGCTTGAACCCAAATATTACCTTGGTTCAGAGACGCTTGCTTCCGTTTGTCATGCCGTCTCTGATCCATTGAGAGTTAATATTTTAAGAGTGCTTCGTTTTGATTCCTTTGGCGTTTTGGAATTGTGCCGGATTTTTGACATGCCTCAGCCGGGGATGAGCCACCATCTGAAAGTACTGCTTAAGGCCAGACTTGTGAACACGAGAAGAGAGGGCAATTCTATTTTTTACAGGCGGGAGATGATCCTGTCGAACGATTGCCTGAGCAGTTTCAAGATGAAGCTTTTTGGCACCATCGATTCTGTCCGTCTTGACGATCCGTATCAGGAGATCATCAGGGACATTCACAAATCCAGGTCGGAGTCATCAAGAGATTTTTTCGAGCGCAATGCCTTGAAGTTTGCAACCAAGCAGGCGCTTGTCGCCGACTACCTCCAGTATTCCAAAATATTGCAGGAGATTCTTGGAAACATGCGTTTTTCAAGAGAGGATTCCGCCATGGAGATAGGTCCCGGGGAGGGCGATCTGCTTTGCCACCTTTCTTCCCTTTTTTCGAGAGTGTATGCTTTTGATAATTCAAAGGAGATGCTTGAACGTGCAAGGTCGAACGTTTCCGGAAAGGGCTTTTTTAACATATTTTTCTACGAGGGTGATCCAAAGGAGGCAACCCGGTATGATATAATGGTGGATCTTCTCGTTTTTAACATGGTGCTGCACCATTTGGCTTATCCTGCCGCATTTTTTCATGATGCAAAGAGACTGCTGAAATCCGAGGGGAGGCTTTTGCTGGTTGAACTTTGCAGTCACGATCAGACCTGGGTAAGAGACTCCTGCGGGGATGTCTGGCTTGGTTTCAGGCCGACTGATTTGAACGAATGGGCGGAGGATGCCGGTTTTTTTGAAATTCAGAGTCTTTATATTGGACTTAAAAACGGGTTTCAGATCCAGATGAGGGTTTTTGAGAGAAGTTAATTTTGATGTTTTGTCGCGTTTTGCGACTTTGGTCCGATAAAATTTGCATAGTATGGAGAATTAAAATGGCTGAGTATAGATTGTTTACTTCGGAGTCAGTTTCGGAAGGTCATCCGGATAAGGTCGCAGATCAGATTTCTGATGCTGTCCTTGACGCAATTATCAAGGAGGATCCAAAGTGCAGGGTAGCCTGTGAAACCCTGATTAAAACCGGAATGGTTATTGTCGCGGGAGAAGTCACAACTTCCACATATGTTGAAATCGAAGATATTACCAGAAAGGTTGTTACAGATATCGGTTACAACAGTTCGGAAGTTGGATTTGATGGCGCAACCTGCGCCGTCTTAAACGCGATAGGAAAACAGTCGCCCGACATTGCGCTTGGAGTAAACGAAACAAACGATCATGAGCAGGGAGCCGGCGATCAGGGATTGATGTTCGGTTATGCGTCAAATGAGACGGATGTATTGATGCCCGCGCCGATTACGTATGCGCATCGTCTTGTGAAAAAACAGTCCGAAGTCAGAAGATCCGGCATCCTTCCCTGGCTGAGGCCGGATGCAAAGAGCCAGGTGACTTTCAGGTATGACGAAAAAGGCAATCCTTCATCCGTGGATGCTGTCGTTCTTTCGACACAGACCTCTGACAAGGTCTCTTTAAAGGAGATTCATGAAGGAGTAAGAAGGGAGATCATCAACAAGGTGATTCCTGAAAAGTGGATAACCAAGGACACAAAATTCTTTATTAATCCGACGGGCAAGTTTGTCATAGGCGGTCCGGTTGGTGACTGCGGCGTAACCGGAAGAAAGATAATTGTGGACAGTTACGGCGGCATGGCCCGTCACGGCGGCGGTGCATTTTCGGGCAAGGACCCGTCAAAGGTAGACAGGTCAGCGGCCTATGCCGGACGATATGTGGCAAAAAATCTGGTTGCAGCAGGTGTCGCCGACCGTTGCGAGATTCAGGTTTCGTACGCCATAGGTATTGCAGAGCCTACATCGATCAGTGTCAATACTTTTGGGACCGGAAAGATTTCGGATGAAAAGATAATTGACGTAATAAGAGAGGTATTCGACCTTCGTCCTGCACGCATTATCAAAATGCTTGACCTTCTCAGGCCGATCTATCTTCCGACTGCGGCATATGGCCATTTCGGAAGGAACGAACCGACCTTTACTTGGGAAAAGACGGATAAGGTCGATTCCATTAAGAAGACGGCAAGAATTTAAGAACACTGTGCATTATAAGGAATAAAACTATGACTAAGCAGGATTACAAGGTGGCGGATATCGGCCTTGCCGATTTTGGGAGAAGGGAGATAATTCTCGCGGAAGCCGAGATGCCGGCACTTATGGCGCTCAGAAGAAGATATTCGAAGGAAAAACCTCTGGCTGGCGCAAAGATTCTGGGATGCATACACATGACTATCCAGACGGCAGTTCTCATTGAAACATTGATTGATCTCGGTGCCGAGGTGCGTTGGTCTTCATGCAATATCTTTTCGACACAGGATCATGCCGCTGCGGCTATTGCGAAAAGGGGTGTGGCTGTATACGCATGGAAAGGGCAAACCCCTGATGAGGGAATGTGGTGCATTGAACAGACTATTCTGAAGAACGGAAAACCTTGGGATGCAAACATGATCCTCGATGACGGAGGAGATCTCACCGCAATGGTCCACGAAAAGTATCCCCAGCTTTTGGACCATATACATGGAATCACCGAGGAGACTACAACGGGTGTTCATCGATTATATGAGATGCTTGAGAAAGGGACCCTCAAGGTTCCCACGATCAATGTGAACGATTCGGTGACAAAGTCAAAGAACGACAACAAGTACGGATGCAGGCACAGTCTCAACGACGCGATAAAGCGCGGTACAGACATGCTTCTTGCCGGGAAGAAGGCGCTGGTTGTCGGCTACGGCGATGTCGGAAAGGGTTCGGCTCAAAGTTTGAGACAGGAGGGCATGATTGTAAAGATTTCGGAGATTGATCCGATTTGCGGCATGCAGGCCTGTATGGACGGCTATGAGGTTGTTTCTCCCTACAAGGGGGGGATCAATAATGAGCGTTTTGAGGATATAGATCAAAATCTCATGAAAACCCTGGACCTCATAGTGACTACGACAGGCAACATCGATGTATGCGACAGGCATATGATGACAGCTCTTAAGAAAGGGGCTGTCGTATGCAATATCGGTCATTTCGATCTTGAGATCGATACCGATTACATGCGCAAGACGTGGGAGTGGGAGGAGATCAAGCCGCAGGTGCATAAGGTGCATCGAAATCCGGGCGATCAGAGCGATTATCTGATTATTCTTTCGGAAGGGAGGCTTGTGAACCTTGGTAACGCGACGGGGCATCCTTCCCGGGTGATGGACGGCTCATTTTCAAATCAGGTGCTTGCTCAAATACATCTTTACAAGCAGGGTTTTGCCAATATTCCTTCCAATAAGAGACCGAAGGTTACAGTAGAGGTTCTCCCGAAGAAACTCGATGAAGAGGTGGCAAGAGCCATGGTCGAGGGATTTGGCGGTGTGATAACAAAGATGACAAAGAAGCAGTCGAAGTATATCAACACCCCGATCGAGGGGCCCTTCAAGCCGGATAGCTACAAGTATTAGGCATGTTTCCGGTGTATTGCATCGGAAACTGTTTACTGAATTACCAACGAAATCCCCTTCTGCACCAGTTCTATATAGCCGATAGCAAAAAAACCTATCCAATCAAGTTTTTTTGTATACATGAGAACAATGAGAATAAGCATTCCATAAGGTGCTATATATTTGTAGTAAGGTCTGGCCAGCGCAAATGGCAAAAGGGAACCCAGAACGCCTCCCCCATCCAGAGGAGGGATTGGTATCATGTTGAACGAAGCCAGATAGGCGTTAATAAGCGCGGTGCTGACAAGAAGATTAGGGACAAAATCTTTAATTGAAAAGGTTGATTCAAACATAACGCTGATAGCATTCAATATTATTATTGCTGCGGCACATAGGATAAGGTTTGCCAAGGGACCTGCGGCGGCGACTATGAGGTTTCCCCACCTGGGCGATTTGAATCTCCTGATATCCACGGGGACCGGTTTGGCCCAGCCGAACATCACGCCCCCAAGGAGTTTTAATGCGATCGGGAGGATTATGGTTCCAACAAGATCTATGTGTGCAAGAGGATTAAGAGACAGCCGTCCTGCCCGCTCTGCGGTATCATCCCCCTGTACCTTCGCCGCATAGGCGTGGGCGGCTTCATGCACAGACAAAGACAAAAGAAGGGCGATCAACATGCTGGCAATTTCGATACCTTGAGATAAATTCATTGATAATTCCCAATAATTATTTAACATACTGGATCTTAGTTTAAGTTCCTTTTTGAGGTTTGTCATGTCAGGAGTTATTTTATGGAAGTCAAAATATATGATGTAGCAATCATTGGTTCCGGACCGGCTGGATTGACTGCGGGAATTTATGCGGGCAGGGCTGCACTTAGTACGATAATAATTGCCGGATTACAGCCGGGGGGGCAGCTGACCACCACTACGGAAATAGAAAATTTTCCTGGATTTCCAGAGGGAATAATGGGCCCAAAACTCATGGAGGATATGACGGCACAGGCCCAGCGGTTTGGAGCGGAGGTTCGACATGACGTGGCAAGCGGGGTTGATTTTTCCGGTAAAATTAAGAAAATATTTGTTGGAGACGAGGAAATTGCCGCTAGAAGTGTAATCATATCGACCGGTGCCTCAGCCAGGACACTTGGCATTCCCAGAGAGGCTGAACTTATTGGAAAAGGGATTTCAACATGCGCCACCTGTGACGGTTTTTTTTACAGAAACAAAAAGGTTGCCGTAGTCGGCGGTGGCGATTCCGCGCTGGAAGAGGCCATGTATCTGTCAAAGATTTGCTCTGAGGTCCTTTTGATTCATAGACGTTCGTCATTTAGAGCATCAAAAATCATGGAGGAAAGGGCGAGAAAAAGTCCAAAAATAAAAATGATGATTCCTTATGTGGTGGAAGAACCGATATCAGATAATTCAGGGCTTACAGGTATAAGAGTCAGAAATCTCGATACCCAAAAGATCGAGGACGTAAGGCTGGACGGCCTGTTTTATGGCATAGGTCACAAGCCGAACTCGGATATGTTCAAGGATTATGTGGAATTGGATGAAAATGGATACATTAAGGTTTCTGAACATACAAAAACAAAGACTTATGGAGTTTTTGCGGCCGGAGACATTGCAGATCCCAAATTCAGGCAGGCTATAACGGCAGCCGGCATGGGGTGTCAGGCTGCGATACAGGCTCAGCACTATCTTTCCGAAATCGAGTAGAGGGCTTTTATTCATTTTTATTTTCTGAAGAAAAAGCCCTCTTCAACGGCTCAAGTTTTTCCAGTTTCCAGTTTGGTCTCTTTTTTTCCTGAAGTTTTTGCCTTATATCATCGGGGATAATTCCAAGAATCTCCATTTCATATTCGAGCCAGACGCCGAACTTCTCGTAGACTGCGTCTCTCATTCTTATAGTGGTTTCAAGGATTTCCCGGCTTGTGGCAGATCCCTTGTTGAAAACAAAGTTGGCATGCAGCCTGTTTATTTCGACTGAAGCAGTGCCCAATAAGTGGACGTCAGCTTTGTCGAGAAGCATCCCGGAGGGAAGCCCTAGGGAATAGTCATTTTTAAAGACACATCCGCAGGATGGATAACGAAACTGATCTTTCTTGTTGCGATCCTCTCTGTATTTCAGCATAAGTTTTTCAATTTCTTTCCTGTTACCCTTTTTTGCCCTGAAAAAGGCTTGAGCCACAATTTCATTGTTGGTCTGGAAAATTGTCTTTTTATAGCCAAGGAAAGGGGTTTTATCCTTATATTCTTTGATAACCCCCTCACAGGTTACAGAGGTTATTCCTTCAACCACATCCTTCATTTCGCTGTTATAGCATCTTGCGTTCATCCTGACTGTCGCCCCTGTCTGTCCCGGCAGCGAGGCGAGCCATTCAAGGCCCGAAAGGGAATTATCAAGGCAAAAATTTGAAAGGGTGTTATTTTCAACTCCGGCCTCAGCGAAGATCAGACTTTCATCGATGGCAAGCTTCGTCATATTGGAAAAAGTTATGACTGCGAAAGGCCAATGTTCGTCAGATATGAGGCTGTTGCTGCCTGCCCCCAACAGAAAATAAGGAGTCTTTTGAAGATGAATCTCCTTCATTATTTGCGATAACTCAGAAGTGGAACCCGGGCAGTAAAGCTTCTCATAACTTCCACCCGTTTTATAGTATGATATATTTTTAAGTGGTTGCGTCATCAGGCGGCATTTTCCCTTTCAGGGAAGATTTCAAAGAGAGCCTTTTGATAGGCGTCGTAATGTTCCTTGCTGAAGAGGACGAAGGTTATCCTTTTTATTGCTGTGTTATAATCTTCTTCCGTCAAGAATTGTTTGACCGCGTTCATCGCAATTGCTGAAGCCTCTGCCATTGGAAAACGATAGGCTCCAGTACTGATGGAGGGAAAAGTGATATGCCGGATCTTCAAGGAGCTGCCCATTTTAAGGCAGTTCATATAAGAATTAAAAAGAAGATCATCTTCGTGGTTTTTCCCGCCTCTCCATATGGGACCGGCAGTGTGTATAACCCATTTGGCAGGAAGTTTTCCGGCGGATGTCGCCACAGCATTGCCGGTTTCGCATCGCCCTATTTTCCGGCACTCCTCCATGATTGACGGACCGCCGGCCCTGTGTATCGCTCCATCGACCCCGCCGCCGCCGGACAGGGATTCATTTGCGGCATTTACAATCGCGTCGCATGCAAACTGTGTTATGTCTCCCAGAAAAAGGTCGATAGCCGTATCGTGAATTCTTCGAATCCCAAGCATTGAAAAGCTCTCCAAAATAGGTTTTTTAATAAAATTTGGCTTTCAGACAGCCTCTTGTTATTTTTTGACCCTGCCTAGACCCTAGCCTAAAAGGTCTGACTCTTCGTTAATCGTCGTCGGACGATCCTCATTTACCAGCATGTAAACGTAGGTCGTCCTCCTCCTCGCGCCTTGATTCAGACCTTTTCGGCTAGGGTCTGTCCAGGGCCCTTCTCGCCGCCTCGCCGATTCCAGCCGGTGTTTCCGCAATAAAGACACCGGCTTCTCGAAGTCTTTCAGTTTTTTCCAGTGCCGTTTCCTTTGCCCCTCCTATTATGGCGCCGGCATGGCCCATTCTCTTGCCTTTGGGGGCGGTATGTCCTGCGATGAATGCAGCAACTGGTTTTTTTATGTGTTTTTTTATAAAATCAGCTGCTTCAATTTCAGCATTTCCCCCGATCTCCCCGATGAGGACCATAACTTCAGTTTGGTCATCTTTTTCGAACATGTCAAGTAGCTCGATGAAACCAAGTCCGTTAATTGGATCTCCGCCGATTCCGATGCAGGTCGTCTGACCAATTCCAAGGAGCGAGGTCTGATGTACGGCCTCGTATGTAAGAGTTCCTGATTTGGAAATGATGCCGGCTTTTCCGGGGAAATGGATGTTTCCAGGCATAATTCCTATTTTGCATTGTCCTGGAGTAATGATTCCAGGGCAGTTTGGGCCTATCAGCATTGACCCGGAACCTCTGAGGGCTTTTTTGACTGTGATCATGTCCAGTATTGGAATGCCTTCCGTTATGCAGACAATGAGCGGTATCTGAGCATCTATCGCTTCAAGAATTGCGTCAGCAGCATATTGTGCCGGTACAAAAATCATTGAAGCGTTTGCACTTGTTTTTTGTTTGGCCTCCCATACTGTATTGAAGATTGGCAGGTCGCAAACAGCCCTTTGCCCGCCTTTCCCGGGTGTGACGCCTCCCACAAAGCGTTTAGCATACTCATGGGAAAGTCTTGTGTGAAACTCGCCTGATTTTCCAGTTATCCCCTGAGTGATGACCCGTGTGTCTCTATCGACAAGTATTGCCATGAAACCTTTCTCCGTTTCTGATTAAAATAAATGAAATTTGCATTGCTTATCTTGCTGCCTGTTCAACGCTTTTCCTGGCTCCGTCGGCCATGTTAATCGCTGGAATAAGGTTGAGCCCGGAGTTTTCAAGGATTTTTTTCCCCTCTTCAGCGTTTGTTCCTTCAAGCCGAACCACGACAGGAACATTAAGGCCCATCTCCTTTGTTGCCGCAATGATACTGTTCGCAATGAGATCACATTTCATGATCCCACCGAAAATATTTATAAATATGCATTTGACAGATTTACTTTTAAGAATAATTTTGAATGCGGAGGTAACGGCTTCCTGGCTTGCGCTGCCTCCCACGTCGAGGAAATTTGCGGGTTCTCCGCCATAACTTTTGATTATGTCCATTGTTGAAAGTGCAAGTCCGGCACCATTTACAAGGCATGCAATATTGCCTGACAGGCCCACATAGGAAAGGCCGTACCTTGAAGCCTCCAAATCCCGCGGATCTTCTTCGTCCGGATCCCGAAGTTCCAGAATGTCCTTATGTCTGAAAAGAGAGTTGTCATCAAAGCTCATTTTGCCGTCGAGTGCCCAAAAATTGCCATTTTTATCTACAATCAGAGGATTTATTTCAAGCATCGAATAGTCATATTTGATGAAAAGATGATAAAGGCTGGCAACCACCTCCTTAAGCCCCGTACGCTCTCCCTCGGGTATACAGCTCTCGAAAATAATCCGGTTAAGCAGAAAATCCTTGAGTCCGACGGCAGGGTCCACTCTGACGACGCTGATTTTTTCAGGCGATTTGGCTGCGAGATCCTCTATATCCATGCCTCCGCAGGTTGAGAACATGACGGCAATGGTTGCGGTCTTCCTGTCGACAGTGAGTGAGACATAATACTCTTTTTCTATGTCGCTTGCGGTTTCTATGTACAGCTTTCTGACAAGCTTCCCTTCCGCTCCTGTCTGATGGGTTACAAGTTTTTTACCGAGCATCTCCCCGGCGATCCGACAGCATTCAGCCGGGGAAGATGCTAGCTTGACGCCGCCCGCCTTGCCCCGCCCGCCGCTGTGAATCTGGGCTTTTATTACAACACGACCGCATCCAAGCCGGGAGAGGGCGCTGCCGGCTTCTTCCGCGGTTGTTGCCAGAAAACCTTCAGGTACCGGAATTCCATGATTTTTTAAGATTTCTTTTGATTGATACTCATGTATGAGCATAGCTGTCGAATTACCTCACCATTTGTGGTATGACTAAAATTTAATTTGTTGAATCTATCATAGAATGAACTTGTGTAAAGCGATTTATTGTTTGGCCAATATTCTGGAGGTTGTTTTGAAAGGCAGGAGAGTTTTAGTAGCAGGTGGTGCCGGATTTTTGGGAAGTCATCTTTGCGACAGATTTGTCCGCGAAGGCTGGGAGGTGATTTGCCTTGACAATTTTCACACTGGACAGAAGAGGAATGTCAGGCATCTCATGCATAATGAGAATTTCGAGCTTTTGCGGCATGATATTACCCGATCATATTTTGCCGAGGTGGATTTGATAATGAATTTCGCCTGTCCGGCGAGTCCCGTTCACTATCAGTCAAATCCGATAAAGACCATGAAAACGTCTGTTCTTGGTACAATGAATCTTCTGGGTCTTGCCAAAAGGACAGGAGCGAGGTTCGTTCAGGCAAGCACCTCGGAGGTTTATGGTGATCCCGAAAGGCATCCTCAGCCTGAAAGCTACTGGGGGAATGTTAATCCTGTTGGTATAAGAAGTTGTTATGATGAGGGTAAAAGGGCTTCAGAAACCCTTTGCTTTGATTACCACAGGATGCATAAAGTTGATATCAGGGTCGTCAGGATTTTCAATACATACGGTCCCAGGATGGCGGTTGATGACGGAAGGGTCGTGAGTAATTTCATTGTTCAGGCGCTAAGGGGTGAGGATCTTACAATTTACGGTGACGGATCGCAGACGAGGTCTTTCTGTTATTGTGACGATTTGATCGAGGGAATATGGCGATTTTCCCTGAAGGATGGGGTCGTTGGACCTTTAAATATGGGAAATACCGGAGAATTTTCTGTTAAAGAACTCGCGTGTGAGATCTTGAAACTGACTGGGAGCAGTTCAAGAATTGTTTTCAGGGAGCTGCCGGACGATGACCCAAAGGTTCGAAGACCGGATATGACCAGAACAAAGGAAATTCTTTCATTTGAAGCAACTGTGAGCCTCAGGGAAGGCTTAATCAGAACTATCCCGTACTTCCAGGAGGTATTGGCAGTTGCAGGGCAATCAAAATAATAGGTAGGAGTCAGCCCTTGCTTTTCAACAAGGACTGACAAACCAAATGAGCAATTTGGCTGATAGCGGGAGGGGAACTCCCAATCTAAAGCAGGTTTAGTACCTTATTTGGTGAGGTGGTACTGGAAGAAGAGGCTTTTTAGTTCCTTCCGCGTACCGAAATAGGTACGAACTGTGCTAAAGGGAATTTTAAAATAAAAAACTCTCTTTAATATGACTCTATTCTCACATCGATCAAGGTGCGAATATTATTGTATGGTTTTAAATAGACTAATAAAATCAATCGTTTATTAGTTGCCATATTATCGCAGAAAAAAAGCCGCGATATTTCATATGTAAAAAATAATCAATATTAGCTAGTTACAGAAGCATGCGTAGCCTTGTGTCAAATAGTCACCAAAAGGTTGAGCTGTATTTAGTGAAATGATGGATGGAATGACCTGGTTACCTGATTTTGTCAGAGAAAGAAATCTTCTCAACATTTTTTATTATTTCTGAAAGGTATGCGGAATATTGTCTGTCATCAGGCACCTGATTTGACATTTGGATTTCCTTAAGTTTTTTTATTATTTCCCTCCCGGTGCGTGCAAGCGCGGTCCTGGATTTTTTGCACTCGGCTGAACTTTCACCCTCAATTTTGCAGATGTTTTTTTGCCACTCTTTTTTCCGTAGAAAGATCGAATAATATTGATTGATTTTCTTTTTAAATTGAATTCCGCTCTTGTCGGACGAGGCTACTAAAATTTGATTTGAAACTTTTTGAGCCATAATGCTTTGGATGAATGCCAGTGTTCTTTTTGCCTCCTTGTTGTTTTCCATAGTTTTTAATCTGTTTTTTATTTTGTCAAGGGTGGGATAATCATTGCTGGCGGCCGCATATCTGGTTTCAAAAGCAAGGGCTTCAGCTATTTGATTTTCATCCCGGGAAATTTTCAGGACTGTAAGCGCCCCCCATCTCGCAAGATTGGGATCGCCTTCTTTTTCTTCGAGTTTCATATATGCCAGCGCTGCCTCGGCTTTCTTGGGTCTTGGAACATTTTGGGCCATGGCCTGCATTTTATAAATCTTGGCAGCATCCCCGAACCATTGTTTTTCCAGATACAGGTTTGCGAGATTATCCCGTATTCCAACAGCGGAATTTTTGTCCTTGAAATTTTTCAGGTATTGAAGGCTGAGATTTATGGCCAGGTTTTGGTTTTTCTTTTTAAACCATTCAATGCCGAGGAGAAGTGCCTGTTCATATTCGGGCCAGGGTGGTTTTTCCTGGATAATCTGCAGAATGATTTTTGAGGCATTATCTTCATCTCCCGTACTGTATTCCTTTTTTGCAAGAAGCAGCCTGATTTCGCAGGACTGTCTTCCCCTTGGAGCGATCTTGATATATTTTTTAAGCAGTTTGACAAGCTGTGAACTTTCTCCGTTTGCCTGTTCCTCTTTAATAAGGTTGTACAGGCTGTCAGACATCAGTGAGTCAATTTTCATTTCTGAATTTTCGTAGACCGGAGTGATTTTTTTTGAGAAACATATTTCCAGAAGAGCCACGCTTTTTGACCATTTTTTTTCCTGATTGTATTCATTCAGCATGATTCCCGCAATTTTCTGAGAAATAATGCTGTCAGAGCCTTCGCCGCCGGAAATTTTGCCTGTCCAGAACCTGAACGCCTTTTCCTTTTGATTCAGATTGATCATGAGAAGTCCTGTCTGGGCGATTGCACTCCAGTTTTTTTCATCATTTGAAAGAAGTTTTTGATAGAGATCGATTAGTGCCCTTCTCTCCTCCTCTTTTTCCGGAGCCAAATTCTTCCAGGGAGGATTAAAGGGCCATTTTGCAATTATTGATTGGATCTTGACCGCATTTGAAATGTGTTTGTTCTTGCTGTTTGCATCAGCCGATGCTGCGGCCAGTTTCATATATTCGTCAATAGAAGCCTGCAGTTGGTTGTTCAAAAAATGCAGCCTTGCCATGTATCCGCCTATTTTTTGCTTTTCATCAGGATTCTCCAGTTTTGACTTGTAGTCCATAAGGATTTCAATGGCAACGCGCCTTTGTTCCATCGGGGTTTCTTTTTTAAAGGCATATGAAACAAGTTTGTAGATCATGTTTTTCCGTGCCACGCGAAACCAGTTCAAGCTTCTCTCCCTCAAATCTTCGCTGGACTCTCCTAAAAAGTCTTTTTCTCCATAGGAGTTTTCAAGGTTTTTCAAAGTGGCAAGGATGGTTTTGTAGTCATTTCTGTTTTTAAGCAGTTGAAATTCAATATCCACTGTCCTTTTGTCTATTTTATATCTTATGAGCCCGTCATAATTGTCGGCAATGCTTTGGTAGAGAGAAATGGCCTTTTTAAGGTTCCCTCTTTTGTATTCAAGAAGCGCCTCCCTTTCCGTAAAGGCATCGAAGATTTCATCGTATTCCACAAATGCCGAACCATCGATTGGCGGAGATAGCCAGCTGCCCGTGTCTCCCATATCATTTCGCCAAAATGATATGGCACATTGCAGGATCTCCTTTTTGTTTTCAGAAGGAAGTTTTTCCGCTTTTTTTGTAGCCAGCAGCAATTTCTTTCTTATGAGATCACGTTCGTGTTTGTCCGTTTGCTGGCTCTTAAGACTGTTTTCCGAGACGGCTTTTGCAATGTACAGGCCAATTACTATCTTATCGTTGTCATTTGTGTCGAGGGCGGTTTTCTCCAGCTCGCCCAGGTTTTCTATGGAGCCGTATTCATGGGTTTGAAGCAGGGCAATAAGCAAATCCACCTTGGGTTTTAAGGCGGGAATCATTTTGATTTGAAGTTTTTTGAGTTTTTGCAGCGATTCTTTTATCTCTTTTCCCAGGAGCACATTCGAGGTGATAATGTGGTAATCTGCCCTGAGCCGGTCATCGTTAAGCTCGGAAATTTCCGAAAATTGCGTTCCATATTTTACAATCAGCTGTCTTATGTTCTCCTGGGTGAGATCTTCCGGGGGTTGAACTCCTCCCCTGTCCTTTTCCTCCTGTGGCATGACTGAGGAGAGGTAATAAGAGACAATGACATAATTTTGGTATATTTCCTGAAGAGCCGAAAGGCGTTCCTGGGTCTCTTTGATGTCGCTGAGTTTTTGTCTGAGGATTTCTATTTTCTCAAGGATCTTGCCTATGTTATTTCCGGCATCTTCCGCTAGATTCATTATGAAAGGATCGACAAGGCTTTTTTCAAGCAGGGGGATTTTGGGGCAACGGTCTTCTACTTTAAATATGGGTTCAAATGTTTTCTGTTCAGCAGAAATTGGAGACGCTGAAAAAAGGCTGAGAATCGCTGATGCGATGATCAAGATTGAATATGTCCGCAGTCTTGATTTTTTTTCAGGAGCTGGCTTTTTTAATGAAGTTTTTTTTGAAATCATATTATTTGCCCAAACCAAAATAAATAAACAAAACCCAAGTGATATTTCGGCCTAATAACAGCCAGACATGAGTTCGCAATAGTTAACTATTTGATATTTCTAGAATGGGGACACATGACGTTACCCGTGAGATTGATTTATATTCAATATCCAAATAATTTCGATGCTTTTTCCTTGTTAAGGTTTTTACTATTATTAATAGTTATTTTGCTTACAATAAGGCGAAGTCATACAAATTCATATCTATTTATCAACACATCGTTAACCTTTATCGATGAGCTTATTTTATGTGTTTGAATTGTGGGTTTGAAGCTAATGCAGATGTTAACGCTGCATTAACTGTACTGGTCCGTGGTATACGGATGGCTGCTTTGAGACCGGAAGGTCGATAAGAATCCTCTCCATTCATGGAGAGGAGTATTCAACCGCCTCATCTGCACGGCTTTCCTTTTGCTGCGGATTGTTTGTCATCATAAAAGCCTTTGTAATATTTTCAAGACTCGATTTTGTCAAAAAGCCCGCTTCATGCAGCTGAATAAGAAAATTTCTGGCCCATTTCAGATTTTGCGTTCCAGAGCTGCCAGTGAAAAGGGTTTTAATTCTTGCCCTGGCTTTTTCTTTTGTATCAGCCGAGGTTGATGTGGCCCCCTTTCTTTCAATGACGTCATGATAGTCGATTGAGGCCCTTCCTGTATCTATCATCCTCTTGAGCCAGGGTTCCAAAATGTTGGATCCAGGCAGTTCCCCCTTCCTGGCGAGTTTTATAGCCCATGTGGCATTGAAAAGGCTGGGATGGCTTCGGATCATTTTCTTGCTGGCATCAGAGATCTTCGTCAATCTTCTATACCAGCCTACTGTTCTGGGATTAACGCCGACTCTTCGCGCAATTTCCTGATCCGATTCCCCCAGATTTGAAGTTTCCTGGTATGCCTCGGCAAGATCAAGATAGAAAACATCATCTGAAAGGTTGGCATTTATGCTATGGTAGAGTTCCTCTTTTGCGGAGTCAAAAGACATTATGGTGCATTCTATCTGTTTCCAGCCCAATTTTCTTGCTGCGAGGATTCTTCGATGCCCGTTTTTGCAGATTAGCAGATGATTCTTTCCATGCTGTTTAATACACAGGGTCGGATATTGGATGAGACCATCCTCCTTAAGCGATTCCGCCAGAGAGGAAAGGGTGTCGTCATTGTATGATTTGCGAATGTTTTCTGTGAGGTCTATCAGGTGGATGGGAATATTCTGTATAGTGCGGCCATTTTTTTTGATCTGTTCCAGAAGGCTTTTTGTGACCTCCCTTGAAAGAAAGGCAGGAGGTGTCTCATCACATGATTTGACTGATGGAGAGCTTTTTTTTGTGGATGAAATTTCCTCAGCAGCGCCTTTTACCATGTTTTTAAGATGTGATTTTGCGGAATTCTTTATTGAAACCATAATTAATGCCCCCTGTCAAAAATTGATTCTTTCAGCGGTCTGATCCTTTATTTCAAAAATCTCCCTGCTTTCATTTATGATATGATCTTTGCTGATTCCGATTACGCTGAGTTTCGGCCTTTTGATTTTTGTTTTGGTATGGCTGCCGAGAAATTTGAGAATCTGTTTTACCATATTCAAATAATCCTCTTTCAAGTTGCCTGAATTTGAAAGAGCTGATGCCGGACAGCAGTGGAGGCTCCCTGTTCCAATGGCATTCGATGCTTTTATGCCTCCTTTGAATACAGGAATATTTGCGTTTTTCAGGTGCCTTGTGATGAACTTCATATAGGTTTCATGTGCTGGGCTTTTCTTTATGCAGGAAAACAGGACTCCCATGCAGTTGAGATCAGGATTTTCCGCTTCATAGATCTCCTCGCATTCAGCTATAAGGTCGACAAATCCGTCATAACTGTCTGGTTCAGGAAAACTCGGTATCAAAAACCAGTTCGATGCGGCAAGAGCGGATTGAAGCAAAATGTTGATTTGCGGTTTTGTGTCAATGAGCACAAAATCAAAGTCTTTTTCAACTCCAAGAAGCAGTTTTTTGAAAAGCTTGAAACCTCTTGCAGATTGGCTGAAGGAAAGCTGTGCTCCTTTTAATTCCTTGGTCGCTGGAACAGTCCAGATATTCTGGTACGGACTTTTGACAAGAACATCTTGATATCCTTTCTTATTATTGAGAGCATACCAGAGCGTTTCGTATTCTCTGTCGAACAGGCCCCTGATGCCAAGAGCTTTTGTTGCGTTTCCCTGATCGTCCGAATCAATAACCAAAACCTTTTTGTTGAAGTTGTGGGCCAGCAAATATGCGATATTGACTGTGGCTGTAGTTTTTCCCACTCCGCCTTTGATATTTGCCAGAGTTATTATGTGACACGACGGTTTTCGCACGATTTTTCCTCCTGGTGTGAAAAAAAATTTTTCAATATAACCGGAAAAACCTCATCGATTTTTCACTGTTCCAAAACGGCAATGCAAAAAAATATCTGGGAAACAATAGTAAGGATACCGATTTTGGTTTTGGGATACAATTTAAATTTGCATTATTGCTGGTCAAGATAAATCAGAATTGCCTTTAGGTGTACATTATGTACAAAAAAATCGGTCTGAAGGCTTGGGAGTCCGCTCAGTTTGAGCTGAAGATCTGAGTGGCTACACATACGGTGTTAATACACGAGACGCCAACGCCAATGCTTTTGAAGGAGCCGAGCAGGTTTTCGCGATGCCCCTCTGTGCTTCTTTTCCAGTCTTCAACGAGTGACTGGGCGACGGCATTTATGGTGTCATTTATGTTAAAGCTGGCTTTAGCGATATTTTCGGCTGAGAGGGATGGAGGCGCCTTGTTTGGAAATCTGTTCGAGTAGACCTGGGCTCTTGCCTGAGGAAATCCATTATGGCTGATGGATGTCGGGGTGCATTTTGCTGACCAGTCCCTTGCAACGTATCCAATCTCATAGTTGGTGGTGTATGGAGGCAGGGAATTGCTGGCCCTAAAAATGTTGGTAAAATTTACAATCGCCATTTCAATCCCGCATATTGTCTTGTTTGTGTCTATGCAAGGGACAGGGATTTCTTTCTTTGGCTGGGCTGTATTTTTTGGTGTCGCGGTTTGAGCTGTTTTTGGTTGAGCCGCACCTGTGCCGCTCTTTTCTTTTTCAGCTTCCGAGTCACTTTTTGATGGCACTTCCGGGATTCCTAGGTCGGCCGGATCAAGGTCGGTCAACTGATTTCCATTGTCGCTATCATAGGTCGAAGCTTCCTCGGATTGTTTAGCAGTTTCGGGGTTACCGGCAGTTTCCATATTATACTGTTTCTTCGAGCAGCCATGCAGAGGGGAAAGCACCGCTATAACTGCCAGTAGTGGCAGTCCAAAATTGGCTTTTTTCATCCACACGCCCATTTGTACCTTCTGCTTTTACTGTGAAAGGGAAACCTTGCATTCATTCCAATGAAGACATGCAAAAAGTGTGACAATTATAACTTGCTGATAGTTGTGCCTTATTTTGGGTAAGTGTCATATTGATGGTCAAAATTGTCAATAAAAGCGGCAAAATGGCCCCTTGTCAATAAGGCAATCAAAGAGGTGGTTCTCCTGCCTCCTTTTGGGATTGCTCTTCTGCTTTTTTCTGCCAGTATTTGGCCTTTTCGGGATTTTTTTCCACTCCCCTGCCAACGCTGTAGATAACTCCCATTACGATCTGGGCTTGCTTGTCGCCTTGTTCAGCGGATTTTCCATACCAGTATAAAGCTTTCTCATTGCTCTTTTCAGTACCAAGTCCATTGGCATAGGCGAAACCCAGATTAAATTGGGCATCCTTGTTGCCCAGTTCGGAAGCTTTGAGATATTTTTGGAAGGCCTGATCGAATTTTTTCTCGGATTCCAGGGCAACTGCTTCCTGCAGGTATACATTTACCCTGTATTCCTTATATTGTTTCCACAAATACGCCAAAACCGGAACGAGCAGCACCAATATTAAAACTGAAATCCAGACGATATTTTTCGATTTTTTTGAAACTCCATTTTCCATTTTAAATCCCTTTACTATTTTGAGTTCAATTACCTTATGTCTATGGTAACGGTATTTCTATTATTACTGTTTTTTAGTTTCTTGAAAACCAGCGTATCGTTTTTATATCGGATATTTGGAAGACGAAGTAAAATCCAAACCAAAAAAAGACAATGATTTCGAGGGTATTCTGCCAAACAAAAACCGCTCAATACTATGCGGCTTTTCTATTTTGATCTTGTGCTGGCGAAGTGTTGATGAATCCTATGGGTATCCAGTATAATCTGCAACAGCATTTCCATCGATATTTTTTGGATTTGTCATCATGGCTGTGACTTTATTCTATGACTTCGGTACAAATGGCGGTGGTAATAGCAAACGTTTATTTGGGGTACTTATAAGCATTTTGGGAAAATGTGTCGGTCTGATTCTCAAAATTACAGTCATAAAAAAAGTACTCATAAAATAGAGAACACCCAAATCTCTGTTATGAAGCTCTTGTCCCAGACTGTTTCTGAGCATCAGACTCGATGAATAGATCAGACCAAATTAAAAATATTGCATCATTTTGGCACTAATATGAGATTTTTTTGGTTGTCTTATCCTGCAATCGATGCAATCTGGCGGGCTTTGGAAGAGTATTGCGTGAGATAACGGGCTGTCATCAAGTTTAAGGAAACCTCGTCCTTCAGGGCGAGGTAGTTCAAGCTAACCAAAATCAGGAGAGGTTTAAAGCCTCTCCTGATTCGACACCCGGTCCTTCAGGGCCGGGTTTATCAA
>JADFZC010000206.1 GCA_015232735.1 Oligoflexales bacterium
GGGGAAGTTTTGCCCGCCCCCCCCTCCTCCCAGGGTGTTTTCCAAAAATTCCCCCGCAGCATCCAAAAGGGGAATTTTTGGTGGTTTTAAAACCTCTACTTTTGGTTATGGTGAGTTTCTCCCAGTACGGATTGCTAGGCTAAGTTATAGGTTTTAGTGGATTTGTATATGCTTATGGTATATACTTAACGTATATACGTAGGAGCTTCAAATGACTGATAACGATTTTGAGTCTTTATTAAATCAATATTCAACTCCTCCTGGAAGAGAAAAACCTGATAATGTCGAAATAGAATGGATTAAAGATAACCCCAATGTCGGTCTCCTACATATAAAAAAACATGATTTGACTCAAGAAGATGTCGAAGATGTTATTTTCGGTATTCATCCAGAGGTTGAAACACGTAAGCAAAATCGTACACATCCAGGAAGAATTGCCTTTTGGGGGCCGACAAGATGGAAAAAGTGGATATTTGTAAGTTGCGAGGAAATTTTTGAGGACGATATTCGAATATTATGACCAATCACTGCATTTGTGCCTACTGAAGGTAGAGCATATTGGGAGAAGCAATGACAACTAAGAAAAAGAAAAGAACATCAGAAAAACAACTGGAAAAAGAAGCCGCTCTATGGGACGAAAGAAAAATAGATCCAAAAACGTGGGAGGATTCTCCAGAATCGTTACCAAGACATGATGAAACTGAAGCTATATCAATCCGAATACCTAAACTTATGCTCGCCATTATAAAAGAATTTGCGGGACGGGAGGGTATCGGATATCAAGCTTTGATGAAGAAATGGATCGATGAAAAAATTTTAGAAGAAAGAAACCTCTTTATCGTAAGTCAACGTATAAAGAGAGGAGAGCCTCTTGGTAATATAACGAAAATCAAGTTTCCAAAACACGATTTGAAGATTGGTGAAGTTGGACATTACAGCTTTTCTGAGGACAGAAAGGAGGCTTGAAATGTATTTGACGGCTCATAGGGTAATAAGTCCTGCAAAGCAGGAAGGAATAAACAGTTTTATTCATTGTCATGGTTCAACAGGAATTGATTGGTATGGTGATGTTTCAAAACTTCCCGAAAATAATCCTGGACATCTTTTGAAAAAAAACATCGCGATTCCCCCTGGGGGGAATCGTGTTAGATCGTTTCTCGATGTTTTGTGTTCTGATGCTGCTGGAGTTAATAAAATTGTTGCGACCCTTATAAAGTTCCGTGAAGAACTTACGCAGCGTCATAATCCTACATTATATTCCCATAGTGGCATCACGATTCGTTTTGGTGTTGAAGATGGACTTATGCTACAACGTGAAAATGAATTTGATCAACTTTATGCTGTTGCTACTACCTTATTAATGGAACGATAAATGTATCCGAGATATTTTCCAGTTTTTTCCCACAGAAAACTGGGGATAGGGAGATGGGTCATACGGTAGGACATTGACCAGATTGGGGATTTTTGTAAAACGGAGGCTGGCGCAAAATACCTTTTTCAATTCATTTTAATCGGTTAACTGGATTGGAATCCGCCAAATAATGAGAGATTTTGTTCTGACATCAAAGCCAATGTTGGTTGAACAAGATCCTGTTTTGCAACATATATGAATCTGCCTTATTAATGAGGTAGGATCGCTGTGGAGCGACAAACTATAGCCTTCAAGAAAAAGAATTTGTTGTATCAATGGCCCTGTCGTCATTATCCATTTCTGAAAATACCTTTTTGATCCGGGCCATGTACATTTGATTAGCCGTCGGAAGAGGTTTATCGATTCGCGTGATATGTTATGAAAGCTTGCGAGCAGATCATATTAACGAGCTCATCAGCAGTCGGTCTCCACTTCTTAAATTCAGATATTACAATGAAGGGTACATGATAAGTAAGTCCCCCTGTACCACTCTCGCTTCCCACTTTCCATGTACAAGTATAAGAAATTTGATCATCATAATAACCCGCTCTCCTATGACTCAGTTGTCCCTGGACTCTCAGGGTATCTTTAGTCACATTCCAACTGATATCTGCTTTCTTAATGTTCCATGAAAACTTGCCATAATTGACATCTTTCTTTTCGGGTCCATAAATGGCGGCATCGGTGATCTCATTTTTTCCTGTTTGAAGTTTTCTTGCCATAGATGTCCCTACAGAAATATTCGGAATCTCAATATTTCCTGTGGTCGTTTGCGTCTCCTGGTTGTTGGCATTGACCTGACTGCCTGAGTCATTTGTTCCACAGGCATAAGTAAGCAAGGTTGTTGCCGCCAGACTTGTTGAAAATAGTTTTGCTAAAATTCGATTTCTCATTGTTCCATTCCTTTCTATTTTTTGCTTGTCCGAAACGATTCGAACTATCATCGTACCCGTCTCCCATGCAAACTGGATGCCAAAAAAACACCTATAAAGTTGGCTGGATAAGATATCAAATATTCAAAATAGATGAGCTCTGCCTCTTTTTTTTTAGACAGGAAAAAAGGTAAATCCATTTTAATTACACATTATCACATTTATTTTTTTCAAAAGAAGTTTCGTTTTACAGATGTACTAATTTTGATCATTCACTGATAAGGAACTCTGATATTTCCAGAATATGGGTTTCGGCATGGGTCGACACTTAGGACAGTTGGGACAGTCCGATTTAGCTTATTTTGTCCAAGTAGAGTTTAAAATATCTATAGATAGCTGTTGTATGTTGTGTAATATGGTGTCCTAACTTTCCTGCTCTGTCGACCCATGCCGAAAAAGTGATCAAAAAACCCCTTAGATTTCACTTTTTAAATAACAATAATATCATTTAGTTACGGAATTGATTTTTCTCTGCTTGTTGATGATCTAGAAACACTTCTTTGATGAACACCGGGCAGGAGGAAATTGATTATTTTTTACTCACACTAGAGGCTTCCGGCCGGATCCTCTCGGAGGGAATGGAGGGGATTTGTAATGCGTTCCAACCGGACTATGACACGAAACCAGTTTGAGTGGGGGGGGAAGTTTGGGCCTCCCCACCCTGTCCCTCATGGCTCCTGATCCGTTACTGTAATACGTAATAATTATAGTTTATTACATTATTTCTAAAGTTTTTAAGAAATATTCCGATTAGCTCCTAGTGCTAGTTATTGCTTTAAGTGCAATATTATAGTAAAGTCTTCGTTGGTAGGAAACGCCCATAGAAAATGCGATCCCTGAACGAGGTGCTAATGGAAAATCTGATCCCTGAACAAAAAGTACTTGATAAACGATTCCAGCAGTTCCATTCGAAGATAAAAAGCATTTGTAATAGTCCTAAGAATTTTAAAAATGGATTTGATGTTCAGATTGGTCACATTGCATGGAGAGCCGCTCAAACGATGACTGACGTTAGAAATGCGATCTCTAATGAAAAAATTGCTTCGATCCTGATTCATGGGCGCGTAAATGAAAAGCATTGTAATAGCTCAAAACCACTGGAGCTCGTTGTCGAAGGACGCTTTGCTGAGCTTATAGTTGTCGAGTTCAATCCTATCCAGGAGAAAAAGATCAAGGATGTTTCGATCAGGGTAGTTGTTAGGGAAGGATCACCCAAACATATTATTGTAACGCTCTATCCGCTAACATCAGAAGCAAATGTATCGAGTATTCCGGAGGTGCCAAATGAAGTCTGGTAAAAATGTCGAAATTTCATTGACGAGTAGTTTCTCGCAAAATGATTTTGCTAACCATCACATCAATCAGAAATGTACGGGAACCTGGGGAATCTTGCATTCTACCAATATCCCATATCCCATAGATGGCCTAGGCACAGTTCTGTTACCCTTCGCACCATTTGTCGCTTGCAAAGAGTGTCACGCAGCATACATGGTGCCAGGGTATCTAGATCTTGTCGAAAATACAATCGCTTGTAGTCTGATCATTAGCGACAAAATTCTTACACCAAACCAAATCCGATTTCTAAGATTGAAATTCGCTCTTACACAACAGCAAGTGGTTGACTCAATAGATGCTGAATCTGTGGCATATTACTCAAAATGTGAAACCGGAAAACCAGGTTTTGCACTGAGCGCTGACAAGCAAGTTCGCCTTAAGCTCTTCTACGCTACCGAGTTGAAGATTAATCGAGCAGAGGATTACCATAAGATTAATATGACAAGCAGCCGAAGAGAGGATGAAAGCTCATCATGCTCAGTGATCGATTTAAAAAAACTGATTCATGAAGAAGAAATCAAAAAAATCACCCTGAAATTTAAGAAAGAGCATGGATTAACGGATATTCCTACCCCAAAAAAAGCATAATACCGTTTACCAATCATCTGTTTTTTGATCATTAATAATATATTGAATACATTAGTTTATTATTAATATTTGACTATGGTTGTCGAAAGTAAAAAGAACGTAATATAGGAGATATCACGCTACTTCTTCACTATCAAGGAGCTCAACCTTAAAAAGCTGAGTCTGACCAATTCCTTTAAGATCAAATGTTCCGGCTTTTACCCATCTTACTTGAGAAATATTATCTCTCACAGAAGGTGTAAAGAAGATATCTCCTGGAGTAGTAGCCTTTTCAACCCTTGAGGCCTTATTAACAGTTGGGCCAATAGCCGTATATTCAGATCGTTTCCTCCCTCCGAAAGATCCGACAATACAGCTTCCTTTATGAATACCTATTCTCATTGAAAATGAAATATTGTGATTTTTGGACCATTCGAGGTTAAGATCTTTTAACGCGAATTGCATTGCTACTGCACATTTAATTGCATTTTGGACCTGAATTTGGGATTTTTGCTCTTCTGGAGCCCCAAATATAACCATGATACCATCACCAATAAATTTATCAATAGTCCCACCAAACTCAAAAACCACTTCTGTCATCCTGTCGAAATATTCATTCAAAATAGTTGACATAGTATATGCCCCAAGGTCTTCCGCCTTATTTGTAAAATTAACTAGATCTGAAAAAAGGATCGTTACATCCATGATCTTTGGCCGATCATCCAGAGTCTTTTCCCCGGAACAGATATCATTTACAAGAGTGTGAGGAAGAAATCTCTTAAGTACGTTTTCAGTCAGATTTTTATTTAGTTCTCTGATCTTCTCTTCCCCTTCCTTTAGATGAATCAAATTTTCTACTGTACTTAATAGTTCAAGCTCATTAAAGGGCTTTCCAAGGTAGGCGTGAGCACCCTTTTTGATTCCGATCATCTTACTTTCTTCATCACTTTTTGCTGTAAAAAGGATTGTTGGTATAGATTTTGGTTCCTTATTACCCACCATTTTTTCTATTACTTCTGGGCCCGAGAGTTTGGGCATCATCCAGTCGATGATGGCGAGGTCAGGCTTATGCCGGGTAATTTTTTCAAGTCCTTCTTCGCCGTCCGCTGACGTGATAAAGGTAACTTGGTCCTAAGGCCCTTTCTTCCATATTAATCTTGAAACATCTAAAATTC
>JADFZC010000207.1 GCA_015232735.1 Oligoflexales bacterium
TGAGAAAGGCTGAACGTGATATGGGAGAAGAATTTATTCGCTCAAAAATTCTCTCTGCACCTTATCATCAAACCAGCAATCATATGATAAGATGAAAAAATAAAAATTAATACTTTTTTGCATGGGAGAGGAGACGCGTAGCGGCTCGAATGAAAAAAAGTCAGGGCGGCGGATAAATGTTTGATGATCCTGTCTGCTTCATCGCCGCCCTCATGTAGATGCATTATGTTTCGAAAAAATTTTGACTGAGGTTGTCATTCGATTTGCCATTTTAATTTTTATTCAAAAATTAATTGCAAAAATAACAAATATTATCCGGAATTTATATCGATATTGCTCCAACTGAGAAAATAGATATCTTAGGCAGTCATTTAAAAACCGGGCTACAAGCGAATTTTAAGGTCTGAAAATAGTTGTGTGCTGGATACCTGATAGAATTAACGATATCCGTTACTAGGTAAACAATCGTCCGAATCCGGCAATCGCTCTCGACATGAAAAAAATGATAAGAGAAGCGGATATGATGAAATCGATATAATGAATCAACGAGGTGATAGAGCAAAAAATGAAAACGAAGTCGGAAAAGTAACGAGGAAAGTGAAAAGGAACTCTACCGTGCAAGAGGCGAATATAGCCTATCCACCTTCTGCTCATCTTCTTACGTGTTTATTCCATATGTCACTGCTTTGCAATAATTACCGATGAAGCCTTAACTATAGCAACAGCCGGCCCTCCCTTTTTCAATCCCAGATCATTTACGGACTGATTTGTGATAATTGCAGCCAGGGTTTTGTGATCACCAATATCTATCACGACCTCGGAGTTGACTGCCCCTATTTGAAGATCCTTTATCGTCCCCTTGAAATGGTTTCTCGCGCTGGTCTTGATTGTGTCATCAGTCAGTAAAATCACGGAGGAGGCCTTGAAAAGGGCATAAACAGTATCTCCTTTCTTGAGGCCAAGCGAGTCGGAGCTGTCATTTGTAATGATTGCAGCGACCCTGTTTGCATTGTCGATTGACATGATTACTTCCGTATTGACCGCACCTCTTTTAACGTCGGTAACCTTGCCGCACAAATTATTTCTAGCACTAGTTTTCATAAAAGGAATCCTTCCGAAAAGATTGTAAAAAAAATATTCCTCACTAAAAAAGTCGGAATTTATATGTTCGGCGTCCAGCTCCTTTTGCAGCAATTCTCTTAATCTGGCATTTATTCTTTCCCAGATAAGATAGGCACTGACCGTTCGCTTTGCCGTTTCGCTGAGACGGGCGCCTCCCCCTCCGGCGCCTCCGCGCGAGGCCAGGACCAAAGGCCTGTTGCTTAAATTGTTGATGGCACTTATGGCATCCCAGGCTGATTTATAGGTAATGCCAACGGCCTTGGCAGCCTTATTGATTGATCCGAGTTCATCGATCTTTCTAAGCAGTGAAATCCGTCTTGGATCCAAAAAAAGCCTGCCGGCATAGTCAAGCAAAAGGCGTTCTTGGGTTTTATGTGGAAACTTCATTATTTTTTCTTAAAGACTAGTGGATGACTTGAAACTGTATCCCCGTTATATATTAGATTATATAACTGTATCGCCATAAAATTCAATAGGTAAAAAACATAAACCCGGCACTGAAGGACGAGGTTTCCTTAAATTTTAATGAAGGAAAAATCGAAAAAGTGACTTAATATGTATAAGCAGACATTTTTTTAATTAAAAACGAGTCAAAGATGAGAAAGAAAGCTTTAAGGCAAACGTGCGTTCTTCTTGGTTGCATGTTTCTTTTTTTAATGATGCACGGCAGGGCGCTCAGGGTAAATCCTCTGATAGACGATTACTGTCTTTTTGATTTTGGTAAAAATTCCGATGACAGGGAAAGGCCGATGTACGACCGTTTTTATTTTGACCTTGTCACGGATGATGCAAGGATAAATAAACTCACGTCGTGGCGCCTCTGGTGGGGGGATCCAGAACTGAAAATGAAATTTTTCCGTCCGCTGTCAAGTTTTCTTCACAGCTTTGATGAGAAATACATAGGCAGGACGCCTTACATATTCAGACTTCACTCAATGTTCTGGGGATTTCTCTATATTATCCTGTCAGGAGGTCTTCTCTACCGTTTCACAGGCCAGAAAAAAGGCGCCCTCTCTCTTTTGATTATTACCTTGTCCCCGGTGCTTTTGCTTTATATTATGTGGATAGCCACAAGATCCCATCTTATCACCGCCGTTTTCTCGCTTCTTTCCTTCTTCTTCTATCTTTCCTGGCGAAAGGATGGACGAAAGGCGGGGTATCCCTTGATGCTTCTCGCTCTTATTTTGTCCCTTGGGTCGTCTGAGATGGGTTATCTGGGATTTATCCTGATTTTTTTCTATGAACTTATTTTTTTCGGGAAAGGGGAGAGGAAGAGTATCTGGATGTTCTCTCCTATGTTTATTATCGTTATGGCGTACGTACTTCTGTATATAGCAGGTGGCTATGGTGTCAGGAATTCGGCCTTCTATATTTTCATTTTGGACGATCCTCTTATTTATCTGAAAACCTTTTTGGCAAGGTATCCTGTTCTTCTGGCTGGACAGATAGCCCTGTTTTTGCAGCGGCCATTTGAGGAAAGTTACCCTAATTCCTACTATGTTTTCTCTTTTATAATAATTATTCTGTTTTGTTTTGGAATTTACTCCACGATAAAAAATGCCGAATCAAAAAGAAAGAAAATCGTATTATGGTTTGCGGCTGTAAATCTCGCTTCGCTTGTGCCACTTGTTTCAGTTCCTCCAAACAACAGAGTTTACATCGTATCCATGTTCTCCATCGTTCCTCTTTCGATATATCAGATCGAGTTCTATTTAAAATCATGGAAAAAACAGGCAATAAAAAAAAGAATTGTCAATTTCCTGTGGTGTGGTTACCTGTCGTTATCCTTTTTTGTGCTGGGACCAGCCGTCAATTTCGCAACCCAGAGATTCGTCATTGAACATGCGGAATTTCTTGAGAAGGTTATGAACAGGTCCGACTTTATCGAAACCCGGGATCTTGATAATGAGTATTTTGTCGTAAATGCAGGATCTCTCATCTTCAATAACGCATACATGCAGTTCACCTACAACTATTATCATCCTGATAAATGGATACCGTTTTGGAACATCCTTACAATCTCGGAAAATCCACTGAAACTCACCGTTATTGATTCAAATACCCTGGAAATTGAGTTTCTAAAAGGTGATCTTTTGGATTTTCGAAGATCAGGCCTGTCAAGAAGGAAGGAAAAGACCTTTCAGCCAGGGGATGTCTTTCTCTATTGGTCGATGGTTATCAAAGTAATCGATGTAAAGGACGGCCATCCAATCCGTATCAGATACAATTTCCTGGACCGGCTTGACAGCCCCCGATACCATTTTATCATCTGGAACAGGGACAGATTTGCGAAAGTCACTCTTCCAAAAGCTGGTGAAAGCGTGATATTTGAAGCCGCTGGACTGCCTGACTCTCTTCTGTAGAGGTCATTCAAAATTCCACCTTTTATAGTTCCATGTCCATTGTTCAGGGTATATATTGATTACCCGCTCAATCTCGCTGGCCATCATCTGTGTGATTTTATTTTCATCCTTTTCGCCGTGACCCGGCGCAAGAAGTTCCCTGCACATCACCTTGTAATGCCATGGCCCCACGCGAACACCGAAAATAGCCAGGACAGGCCGGCCTGATTTTGCCGCCATGGCAGCCGGACCTGCAACATATGTGGTCTTCCGGCCGAAAAAGTTCACGTCAAGACCTATGCGTTTGTTTGGTTTTTGATCCATGACAAATCCAAGATCCCTCCCGCTGCCAAGGACTTCGAGCATTTTTTTGAAAAGATCCTTGCCGTCGTTCCATAAAATGGTCATTTTCAATCTTTTTCTGGTATAGTCAAGGACTCTTGTAATAGCTTCTATTCGCATCGGTTTTCCAAGAGCGACAAACTCAACCCCTGTTGCGAGCGCGGCGAAGTATCCGATCAGTTCCCAGTTTCCCAAGTGTCCCGAAACAAATATTATGCTGCCTGATTTTTCCCGAACTTTGTCTATTTGGCTCTTAAACTCTTCAAATCCTGTGATTTTCAGATGATCAGGCCTGTAAATCGCTATCAGAGATTCAATCGATGATACGATCTGATGGCGGATTACCTGCTTTTGAAACATGTAGGAAAATGCGCTGTTCTTCGGAAGATCAAATATTTTTTGTATATTGGTTCCTATTTTCGCATACTCTTTTTTAATGAAGGGGTGGGCTATAAAATGAAACAAAACCGACAGGGGTGAAACCCATGATTTCGGTATAAGAGCTATAAGGCGAAGGAAACCGATAAGCAGATATTCGGCAACTTTTGATCTTAACGTTATTGGTTCCTTGAATTTCAATACCTCTCCGATTTTGAGCGAATTTTAATCAATTCGGGGAAATCCTCATCCTTCCATTGGAAGCGGGATGGCCGGTCTTTGCTTTCCTGTCTGCCTCTATTTACAATATATGGCTCTCCATTTTCAATGTTTTTAAGCGATTTGTATGAAAGTGTCTGAAATTCCGGCAAGTTTGCTCCATTTGCCCTAAACCGGAGGACCGTTTCGTTACGGCTTGTGCAAGAATCTATCTCCAATAATCCCCGAGCCATTTCAACGTTGGCGAGATGTCCAGCTCCTTTCCCAGTTTTTCAAGCAATTCCATTTTCTGATATTCGTGAAGATCGATATTTTCCTTAAGAATCGGCTGTATCCTGTGGTATTTGGGTCCAAGAAGCGATTTGCTGAAATAGTGCAGTGATACGGTCGAAGCGTCCCCGGTGAAGAGTTCAAGCAGGTGTCCTTTGCGCAGCCACGGGACAACTCCCCAGTCGGCTGACTCATTTTCAGCGGTTATGCTTCGTATGTTCATTCCGGTGCCGAACGACAGAACCCTCAGGGAATCAAGCTTTTTGGTCAGTGACGACCTGAACTTCAGGAATCCCAGTTTCCATTCGTCGAAAGAGTTTCTCGCAACTTCCGCTATCAGGGCAGGGGTCGGATTGTTACCCCAGATGCCGCCATCAATGTGTCCCTGGTATATGGGAAAGTATCCGGCCGGGGCTGCGGATGATCTTAGAAGGGCATCGACGACGGGAAGGTCGTTGCTGTTTTTATCATTGGCAAGATTATGAAAAACAACGGGCTGGTAATGTGGGAGGCTTGTCAGGCTGCCGCCTCCCAGTGAAAAACTTGTAATCAGCAGCTTTTTCTTACATTCGCCTATAGTTATGTTTCCAAAAAAAGAGGTCAGCTCCCTCTTGATTTCAGTCTGCTTGAAACGCGCCTTTTCCATTCCGAACATGTCGTTGAAATTGGCAAGCAGATCCCTTGCAAATACCTTGGGCGCAACCCTTTTAAGAAGATCCCCCATT
>JADFZC010000208.1 GCA_015232735.1 Oligoflexales bacterium
TGCTTATTTTTTAAGGGTAAAAACATTGGTAATTTTATTTTCATCAGCCATTTTTGTCAATAACTATGACAGAAGTTTAGCGGCTCCCGGCCGGAGGCCGGAGAGCTATAATGGTAGGGAGAATTTAGACAAAAAATTCTCGACCATGAGATAGAATCGAACGCAATTTAGGGTTTTATGATAATTATCGTAGGGAATTGTTGTTGCGGTCATCTTGAAACAGCTCTAATACGAGTTAAATCAATCCCAACCTATAGCCTATCGATCATCTCTCTGACTTCATCAAGTTTTATCGGTATGTTCCCCATTTTTTCCACGGCAAGGCTTGAGACTATTGCGCTTATTGCAGAGGCCTCAAAAATATTCCCTCCTGCACAAGTCGAAACAGAAAATGCAGATAACATGGAGTCTCCGGCGCCCATGACGTCGACAGGGTGCGGATTTAGTGCTGGAAAATGCTGGCTCTCCCGGAAAAGATCATTATCCGTTCGCACAAAAGTTATAAATCCGTCTCTACCGAGGGTTAATATTAGATTCTCAGCATCTGCCGTTTCAATAATATCCCCCGCGATTTTTTCAAGACCGCTGTATTTGTCATTTAATGCCAGACGCGCCTCCTTTTCGTTTGGCTTTATCAGGTAATAGCCTTTAAACTTCGTTACGTTTGAAACCTGACTGCTAGACTGAGTATCCCCAAATAACTTGATATTGCACTTCTTTGAAATATGACACAAATACTCCAGGATTTGAGGCGTAATCAGACCATAGCTGAAATCACTAACCACTATTCCATTGATATCCTTCGAGCAATTATCAATGTATTCAATAAATTCCTCTTCCATTTTTTGCGGTATCTTCTGCTCTGTCAGTCTTGATACACGAAACAGTTTCTGCTGATCGACAAGATATCGAATTTTAAAAGTTGTCGGACGATCGGTATCAATCAAAAATCTGGTGCAGATATCTTCTTTTTCCAAGTTTTTCTTAACATACTCGGCCGGCTCATCAGCTCCGAGCAACGAAAGAAAATGCGCTCGGGCGCCAAGAGATTTGATGTGTCTTGAAACAATAGCAGCCCCTCCAATAAATTCCTTTGACTCCCGCTCCTTGACCACAAGAACCGGAGCTTCAGAACTCATGCCCAAAGCCTCGCAGGAAACATACTGATCCACTATTGTGTCACCGATAATCAATATTTTTGCCGTATGAAAATTATCAAGAAGATTTAGAAGACGGGTCTTCGTAATATCATGTTTAAATAAAATCTCCTTAAAAAGATCCCTGCGTTCATTGGTGATATCCTGGGTTCTTTTCTGTACGAAAATATGAAAATTATCCTTATATTCACCTGAACTGAAAATTAACCTGCCGCCATATCGTTCCACATTTTCAATGATAGGATTTATTATATTGATTTTTCTTGAGAATTCCTCCCCCTTTACATAAAAATCCGGCTTTACGCACTTAATGATATCAATAATGGTGGTTTTATTGATCAGAATAACCTTATGAACATATTCAAGCGAAGCAAGGTGCTTGACCCTTTCGGTTTCATCAAAAAACCTGTCCTTGACTTTGTCCTCAATCATGTTGTTTCCATGCACCATGGCAACAAGCACATCGCCTTTGGATCTTGCAAATTCAAGGAATCTCACATGGCCCGGATGTATGACATTGAAATGTCCATCTGTTAAAACTACTTTTTTATAACTTCGACGAATACTTCTGAGTTCGTCAAACAGATCTATCTGACTGTCACATAAAATCTTTCGTTCAACGTTCATAAATTCCCAAGCACTAAATTATTAGAGGATATACTTGTTTATTATCAAACCTGAATAAAGATAAAAAGGACTAATTTATGTGAAATGTATTATTGTTAAAATCTTCTGTCAGTCTGGCAAATCTTTCAGGGGAATCCACGGCGCAACGGTATGCACTGCCAATAGGCAGTCCAAATAATGATTTTTCCCCTACCAGTAAAGAAAATATCTCTTTTGGAAAATCACAATAGATATTTTCTTCCTTCAGATATTTGAATATTTTTTTATTAAAGCAATAAAGCCCGGAATTTACCCAATTTTGCCTCTTTTCGGCAGGATCATTCAAGGGGCGCTCCCAAAAGCGGGTAACAAGGAAGTTGTCGTCAATTTCAACTATGCTGTTTGATTTGACTCTTTCATGCAGCAAGATGGTACCTGTCGACGAAGTCTGCCTTTTATGGAAGTCGATAAGTCGTCTGAAATTATAATTGGTAACGACATCCCCATAAAGGACAAGAAAATCGTTTTCACTTTCAAGCATCCTTTGAACTTTCTTAACAGCACCTGCGGTGCCAAGGGGTGTATCTTCATAGCTATACCTGATGGTTACCCCCCACCTATGGCCATCTTCGAAATAACTGGTGATCATTTCGTGTAAGTAATGAAGATTAATTATTATATTTGAAATACCGAGTTTCTTCAGATGAGTGATTGTATATTCAAGAAGCGGCTTTCCGTTAAGCACTAACATTGGCTTAGGGCAGTTTTCCGTAAATCCCTTCATCCTCGTGCCAAATCCAGCACAAAGAATCATGGCCGTGTTCATCATACTATTCCTTTAATTTCAAGAAGATTTCTGATCTTGTAATCAGGATGAATTTCTCTTGTCAACAACAAATCGCTTTCAATCGGCTTATCATCATGTTTCCCACTTAAAAACTGAATTGTTTTACATCCCGCCAAAGCTCCCGCAACAATATCTGACATTCGATCACCCACCATGAAACTTTCATTAAGATCCAATTCAAATTCGGCAGCAGCTCTTTGAAGCATTCCCGGTTTTGGCTTTCTGCATTCACAGGAGACACGATAGTCTTTATCATTTGCGTTTGGATGATGAGGACAATAATAAATTTTGAGGATTTTGGCATGGGGGTCAATTTTGCCAAATTTAACTTGAAATAAATTCAATCTGTTTTCCAAATCCTTTTCTGATATAAGACCCCTTGCAACTACTGGTTGGTTTGTTACTACGAATATTAAATATCCCTTGTTTATCAGGTAAGAAATTATGGACGGAGCTTCCTGGATTATTTCATCGTCCTCAAGATAAGCATAAACTCCCTTGTCAACGTTCAATACACCATCTTTATCAAAAAAAAATGCTTTGCGGCCCATAAATCTTTAATTAAAAATTGTCCAAAATATAAACAACTATTTAAATTTCAACATCTTTCTTGCAAATTCAATTATCTTTGCAGCGAAAAACAACAGATTTCCTTTTAAATGATACCTTCCATCTTTTATATCCAGTTGCCCCATAGAACATAGACGAAGCATCCTTGTTTCAAGGACATCATCATTTTTATAATATGCTTCAACGTCATTTCTCGATGAAAAAACATTTGAATATATCCCAGTCAGGATCTTAATTCTTCTTGCCGTCTCACTCATATTAAAAAAATGAAAATATACATAACCTATTGATAATGAAACTACTGCAAGATAGATCACTGAATAGACGTCAAACCTGAAAAACAGAATTGATCCCGCTATCAGAAGAATTACGGCAAACATGGTCGAATATATTGTAATAACCTGGTTTGATAGCCTTTTTTTTAAAAAATGAGACATCGCCTTATGGATGACTGGCAAACAAAAAGGAAAAGAGCCAATTAAAATTAACAAAATAGTATAACTATCCATAAATATCAGCCTTCCCCTGTCGATAATCCCAAAAAGCGCCTATATCGAAAGAAAACCGCGGCCAGAAGAGCCCCTTTTTTGCTTAAAATCAGTTTATTCCCCTCATTTATCATAATAAAATTTTCTGTTAGAAGATCCTCAAATCGCTCCATGCAATCAGAACCCAGATTAAAGGCTCCTTTGACAATTTCATCCTTTGACAGCCCATTCTTTGATGATCCGATTAAACTGATAATTCTAAGGGACGGAGAATAGGCCTGGACTGCGGGATATGTCTGAATATAGGCAAAGGAAAAAGCAAGATATCCGATCAAAACCAGCATAATCTCCTGAAAAGGACAGGAAAGGAACATCATAACTGCCGAAATCGGTATGACTCCCGATAAAAAAAGGGAGATGATCGCCCCAACATGTTTCCGCGGGGTAAAGAGGCGCCAAATAAAAACATGTAAAATCAATGCTATAATAAATGTGACAACAGGCAATAATATTATGTCCATTATCAGGACCCACAGCTAAATAAAGTTTATATGTATAGGCTGTTCCCCTTCCAAACGATCCGGCAACGAAACACGTCCATTTTTTAAATCCCAAAGAAATTCATTAACCTTGTGTTGAAGACACAAAGTCCCGCAGTGCAATTTTGCATTGAATTTGTCAGAGGTAATATAATCCATAACCTCCCACCACCGCTCGCTTTGCCAAAGTTTCTTGAATGAAGTCTCTGCAATATTGCCTATATGGAATTTATCTTTATACTGATCGTTAAACAGAAACCCGCAAGGCGCAACCAACCCCGATCCCGACATTTGAATCATAAATGGAGCCGCATAGCACTTTGTATATTTCTTTTTTCCTCCGCTTAAAATTTTGGACCATTTTGCTTTCACAAGATAATTTTCTGTCGATCTTTCCTCCGCCTTTTCCAGAAGATCAACCAGTTCACCATATGCGGAATAATTGATACCCAGCGCACCGTTTTCATCGTCAGAACAATGCTTGATGACGAGGTAGTCTACGCCGACTTCCCTGCCAAAGTCCGCAAGAGGAAGAACATCCCCCTTGTTTTCCGGCATCAGAACCATCTGGAGGCCAATGGTCACATCCAATCTTTTTTCTCTCTTGATCCGGGTTGCATTAAGTATTGTCTCTTTCACTTTATAGAAAGCCTTTTCTGTGACTCCATGGATATAAGCATACCTATGGGGCTCTCCCGCCGAAATATTGAATCTCAGGTACGTAAGCGATGAAAGAACCTCTTCCAATCTCTCATCCTTCAGTAAAAAACCATTTGTGCCAAGAGCCATGTCAAGCCCATTTGATTTTCCCCTTAGAATTGCATCGTATAAGTGGGGGGAACAGGTACTTTCTCCGTCGCTGACAAAGCTGATCGCCTTGACCCCAATTTCCGCTGCATCATCCAGGAATCTGAATATTATATCTTTTGTCAGTGTATGCCCTCTGTTCTCCTGCAAATTGCCATAACAGTAGATGCAATTGTATGAGCACGCCCTTGTAAGGGCGCAGTCAATAGTAATGGGAGCCACACGTTCACCCCTTAACCAGGCCTCTATTCGATCCCTATGCCAGAGTATCTTATGACCGTCCAAAACCAATTTATTTGTTGCTGTATTCACTTCCATATCCTTAATGAAGTTGTTTCTCGTAAATTAAACTGGTAACAGAACCTGATGAAAGATCACTGTA
>JADFZC010000209.1 GCA_015232735.1 Oligoflexales bacterium
AGGGACACCGAACTGTTTGATTTGAATAGAATTGGTAAAATGCTGGAGATAGAGACCAGTGGCGCCAATAAGGCGCCTGAGCGGGATAAGGAGGAGATGGCTAACGTCAATAAGCCCAAAAAAGATGAGGTTGAAAAAAGTGGGAAAATGGAAAAGCCGAAACCTGAACCAGTGGAGGAGGAGGTTTACGAAATCCTGCCCGAGGAGCATTTGGCATGCGATTGTCTGAAGGCTTATTCTTCCCTTGGCGACGGTGGAATTGTGACTTTGAAAAAGCTTAATTTGCTGAAAGAGAAAAATTTTTCAAAAATTACCACGACAAAGCTGGCCAGTGTCCTTGGTATTTCAAATATTGATGCTGAGAGGATACAGACGGGATTTTCAAGCAGAGTTAAAGAGCGGCTCGATGCGGAAATTGCAGTGAAGGTCAGCGCGATGGAGAAAGCAAACGGGCAGCTTCTCGCCGAATGTGAAAGAATTATCGGAGAGAACAGTGCCATCATTGAATCCAATAGGATTTTGCGTGAAAAGTACGATTATCTGGTATCTCACAATGATGAGATTGAGGCGCAGTATAAATCTCTGAGAAGCAGTTTTGCTGCGGAACAGGTCGAGTTCAACAGGCTTTCGCTTGAGATATCCTTCCTAAACGATGAACGTCAGAGGCTTATGAAGTTTATCAAGGAAAAAGACAAAGTCCTGGGTTCCATGCTGCATCGCTATGAAATCCTCAGAAACTACTTTGAATTCGCCAAAGGAGAGACGGCTTTCTCCAAAGACAGGCTGGATTATCTGGAGAAACTTCTCGATCTGGCTGTCAAAAAGAAGAAGACCCTTGATGAGAAGGTCAGTTCAACCCAGGAAACATACGAGAAGCTCTATAATGAAGTGAACGATGTGATAAAGAAGGGTAAAAGGACCTATTACGAAAAGATAACCGAAAAACCTGTATATTGAAAACAGGTGCAGTATACGAAATTCTCCATTAACAGAACTAGGGAAGGTTTTAAAGTGGAAACAACAAAATCTGTCAAGCAAAAAGACCTAAAATTTTCCGATATCAAGTTGGATACGATCGATTTGGATCTGGGGACGGTTTTGGACCGGCTGAACAGGATATCCGAATTGAAAGTGGAGGATTTTATCCCGGTTTCAGAGGGAAAGATCACAACAACCATTAAGGACATGTATGGCGTAATAAGGAATCTTGAAGGAAACCTCAGGAACTATCTGAACCTTAATGAGGCATTCAAAACTGAAAACAAAGAGTTAAAAACAGAAAACGAGGCGCTGCTTGTCGAAAACAGCCGCTTGAAACAACAGATGAAAGAACTTGAGGACAGCAGTATCCTGGCTTCTGATATCGAAAAAAAACTTGATTTGACAATTGCTGAAAAGAATAAATTCAACCAATTTTACAAGGCTGAGCTGCAAAAAAATTCGGATCTTGAACGCAGGCTGCATGACCTTTCCGACCTTCAAAAAAGAACCAGGCAGGAGCGTGATGATTGTTACAAGGAAGTGGTGGTTCTTGAAAACAAACTGACTTCAAAGGCCTGGGAAAAAGAGAAGGAGGCGCTGGAACGCAGGATAGTCAATCTCCAGGCTGAAAAGGATAAGCTTAAGGCGGAGATAGAAGAATTGAAGGCATCAGGGAAATAGGCGAGGGACCAAAAGGTGAACGAGAAATCTTCAGAAATAAAAAAGAAAATTGCGGCAAACTGGGATTTGATGAAAGTAAGATATCCTATGGTCATTAACACAGGAGCTGTCGGCAATGACGAAGTAAAAAAGGAGTTTCTTGGATATATAGACGGCCTCAGGTCAGCGGATGAAATAAGACAGTATTTTGTCCTTGATGCAAGCGATGCACATCTCATTTTTACCGATCTTTTAAACTTGGGCGCCGTAAGGTTTTTGGAGGACAGTGAAAGGCTCCCCTACCTCAGGCAGCATCAGACAGAACTAAAAAAGAAAATAGCATTTCTCGAAGCCGAGCGAAGCAGACTTAGCGGTGAAAATTTCTATTTGACAGGTCAGTCCAGGGAAATTATCAAACTCAGCGAACATTATAAGGATGAGATTCCTAAATTAAAGGCAACCACGTCGGAAATTTCCGGGAAGATCGGAACGCTGAAAGCGAACTCGGAAAAGCTCTGGCAGTCGAATGCGGAACTCTTTGGTCTTGCAAAAGAGATGGAAATAAAGGAAAAAAAAATAAGGACAGCCCTCGAAAGGCTGGATGAGGATATCCCGAGGCTTGTGAAAAAGAAGACCAAGATCGCCAGCAGGATGAATGAATTTGATGAAAAACTGTTTTCGAGCAGGGTGGCCGTGTCAAAAACAGAAAAGACGCTGGAATTTTATCGTGATGTTATCGATGATGTAAGCGATCATCTTGAGGATGCCAAACTTCGGATAGATCATCTTATCAGGGATAGGTGAAATTTATTATTTTAAATGAAGTATTCGATCAACTCGGTTAACACAGACAGGGATCATGTGAATAACATAGGCCACACAACAGTCAATATGCAGGTGACAAAGAGCAAAAGAGGCAGTCTCTATCAAAGGATTGTTTCGGATATTGAAACTATGAATGCCAATTACCGGATTTTTCCGGAATACCTGTCAATGAATCTTTATAGCGATTTGGGAAAATTGATATCATCCAATATTGCCGATATGTTTGATCTTGTTTTCTATAATCCTCTTGACTCATCCGAAATATATTTAAAGAAGAGATATAAGGTCTCCCTGTTCGCTTCCTCTTCAAAGGACAGACCAGAAGAATGCGGATTTGTTCTGCCTTCGCCATATGAATTTGATATTTTTGTGCATTTCAGTAAAAAATTTATGGCGCTTTCAAAAAGCGAGAAGGAAAGGATTATCAGCGAGCTGAGTTTCAAATGGTTTGATTTTTCACAGATGAAGGATGAAACGGAGAAGAAGGCCGAGGAAGATTCGGAGGGGGAATATGAGGATGAGTCTTATTTTCATAAAATGAGACAAAAGGAACACGAAGGTTCGGGCAGTTCTTCCACCTACAGCCGGATTTTTGAAGGCGGACCTTGCAATGAAAAGGATTATATGGCCAGGTCCGAATTCATGGAGGATATGGCGCGGCATAAGTCAGGGGGTACAGCTGACCTGAGCATTTATGATCTGATTGCGCAAAAGAGGACCGAGCCTATTGATATGCCGGAGCCATTAAGTGCCAGGCAGGCCGGGACGGCAAAGTCACCGCTCATGATGCACTTTTTAAATGGAAAATCCCTTCTTATCGCCTCTTATGTTGATTCCAGGAAACTGATCGGCGAGTTTGTAACGGCAGCCGATGGTCTCAATCTTACCCCTTTGCAGTGGAGTTATTCGGATGGATTCAAGGCGTCGGGGGACAGGTACGAAAGCAGGTACCTCTTGCACGATGGCGGTTTTGCTTTTGTGAACAAAAAATTGTCTCCATTTGAGACATTAAGATATATAAAGCAGGAGACAAAAACGCATACGATGTATTTGCTGGAGGATTTTCATTATTACATAAAAGAGGAGAATATTGCCGGATCCGATTTTGCTGAGATAATTTCAATACTTAAGTCGCTACCCGAGGTTTTGCGCCAAAGAAACAGTTACGTGGTTATTCTCGCTCCGACGATTGAACTGCCGCCCGAAATAGCCCCGATTTTCGAGGTCATCAAGGATAACAGGGGGCAAAGGGAACTCCATTATCTTACAAGGTTTGGAACTGATCTCACAAAGGCCGTGCTCACAAACAGGATAAAGCCGGTGATTGGAAGGGATAAGGAAATATTCGAATGCCTCAAGATCCTTTCAAGGATGGAGGCGAACAATCCCCTCCTGATAGGAAAATCAGGAGTTGGAAAGACGGCAATAGTCGAGGGACTGGCTGCGGCAATAGTTAAGAACAAAGCCCCCCGTTCTTTTGGGCAAAAACGTATCATAGCGCTGAACATGAACCAAATACTTTCAGGCACGAAGTATAGAGGTGAATTTGAAAAGCGGCTTGAAGGCCTTCTTGATGAGGTCAGGACGAATTCAGAAAATATTATAGTGTTTATTGATGAGATACATGCGCTTCTTGGAATGGGCCAGACGGAAGGTTCGCAGGGGGCTGAAAATATCCTGAAGCCGGTGCTTGCGCGTGGAGAGTTCCCGTGCATAGGGGCAACCACATACGATGAATATATGAATTATATCGCGCCTGACAAGGCTCTGGACAGACGCTTTCAAGTCGTGAATGTCCTGGAACCTACGAAGGACGAAACTCTTGCGATCCTGTCGGGAATCAAACATGTTTATGAAAGCCATCATAATGTGACTATTAACACAGATGCCCTTCAAAGATGTGTTGAATTGGCGCAAACGATGCTTCCAAACGAGTATTTCCCGGGAAAGGCGATCAAAATGCTGGACAGTGTCTGTGCGTCGGCATCTTTGACTGGAAATAGCGTTGTTACGCCTGGTTTTGTCGCCGAAGAGTTCAACAGGATGCTCAAGATTTGATTTTTGTTTTAACTTTTACGTGACAGATATGAATGTTGTTTACGGAGGGTTTCATGGAAAGATTAACGACCAGGATGCTGGTAATTGATGAAGACAAAAATTTTATAGCGGGGCTAAAACGTGAATTTCCAGATGATTTTGTCATTGAAGCCGCTGTTCCGGATGAATCTTCCATAAAAAAATTCAAGGAATTCAGTCCTCATGTGGTCATTGTGTGCAACGATAACACAGGAGGTTCCCATGTGGATCTTCTTTTGGCGTTTAAGGAGATAGACAGGCATGTCATAAGAGTGGTTGTCGCTCCTGAAGGGCATGACGAGAGAGGCCTCATAGAAGGTGTGAACAAGGCGGATATTCACGGATATTTCAGAAAGCCCGTGTCGTTTAACGAGATACAGCAGCTGCTCAGGATCAAGACGGCAAACTATCACGTAGTAAAGTCATTTCAGGTCGACAGGCATAAAGCCGATGAAGCCTATGGCAAGCTCAAGTCCATTTTCGATGATATGGAAAGATACAAGGAGATGAAAAAGGAAGGGGAAATGCTCATCCACAGGGCCAGCCGGATGGAATCCATGAGCATGAATCTCCTTGACGATTTTGTAGACAAGTTTAAAACGGAAGTGGAAAACCAGGAGGAGATGCTTCAAAAACTCGTTATAAAAATCGAAGCCAATGACAATGAACAAAGAAGGGCAAAGGATCTGTCACAGAAGATGTTTAAGGTTGTCAAGGACGACCTTTTGAAAGATCTGGTAGAGATCAAGAGGGAGCTTGCCGACCTTGTAAAGGAAAAAGCCGGGATCGATTCATTTAAGGCCAAAATTGATGAGGAAAATAACTATGTTGCCCAGAATCTCGCCGAATTCAAG
>JADFZC010000210.1 GCA_015232735.1 Oligoflexales bacterium
ATAAAAGCCTGAAGATTTCGCGTGAAATGTAAAAGTATCCCTTTGTCAACCGCTCTGTTTCTTACAAACTTTTGGAAAATCCCCACTTTTTCCAAATTATTTTCCTGGCTTTCTGCCTGAGTCCCGTACAGATCCGACAAATCAAGAAGCACCTCAATATTTTCCGGCAAATCCGTTTTACCAAAATCCTCTTTCTGAATTATCACCTTCTCAATGCCTTTGGCATTAAGAGCGCTTTTGGCAAATTCCTGGGTATCCTTATTGACCAGGATGGCAATTTTTCCCTCCGGAAAAGCATAAGGTGACACATCGACCTTTGTTTTCACCCAGTGTTTCCGGTTGACCGTCAGCTTTGCATCCGATTGCAAAACAGGAGAGCTTTCCGCTTTCTTTTTGACTTTCAGCATATATGACTGCCGTGCGAATGGATATGCAGGCAGGGATATCCTTCTTGGCTTTTGGTTCCCGTATATCATATTCCAGTCGATATCTATGCCTGACACCCATAGCTCGGCAATCTTTGAATAATCCTTGTCCTCCATCACGATTTTCAAAAATTCCTTTCCCGCTCTTCCGCTTACCAGCTTTTGAGCTGCGCTTCTGCCTTTTTTCACGTTTCCTGTAAAAATATCAGCATTATGCTTTCCCTGAAGATAATCATGCAGTTTTTCCAAAATTTCCGCCGCTCCGCCCGCTACAACAGCTATCCTTTCCTCCATACCGCCTCTGCTCATTTGCAGTGTGTAAGCAAGATCCGTGAGATTTACCGTGTATTCATATTTTTCGACCGCACAAATATTTCCTTCGGAACTGCCAATGAATTTTTCCCTGAAATTCTTAAGCAGAAAAGAAGCCATCCCTTCAACCGACAGATTGTCCGAAACCTCTGACAATAACACGCTTATATTGTATTTTCTGTTCACCAAATCAATAAGCCTGTTCAAGGCGACATTGTCAAAGCCGTATTCAATAAATTCCTCTGAAACATCGATCTCCCTTTCCGGTACATGTATCACTTCTGAAACCAAATGCTTCAATTCCAAAACCAGCTTTGTTTTCAGCTCAGATAAATCAGCGCCTGAATGCGAAGCGCATACGGCCTTTGTCCTTGACCTTTCAAGGAAGCCGATCAAAGCCTGAGAATACGCCTTCAGCCTGTCTTCATCTTTTGCGGATAATACAAATATTCTCTTTTCAGGAACTTCGGGCACCGACTGTCTCTCTTCTTCATGATATTCCTCAATTGCCACATGGGCATACGCTCCACCGAAACCGAACGAGCTTATGCCCGCCCTTCTTGGGATTTCACTTCCATCTTCGTCCCGAAGCCTGTTCCAGTCAATAGTCCTGTTTGCCAGATAGAGTGGACTTTTTTCCAATTTTATTTGTGGATTTAACTCACTGAAGTGAAGATTGCCAGGAATCTTTTTGTGCTTCATTGACAGCAGAATTTTTATGAGTCCCGCTATTCCCGCCGCTATTTCCAAATGTCCAATGTTTGTTTTTACGGAGCCCACTGCGCAGTGCGGATTTTTGGAGATCTCTTTCCCATGTTTCCTGTACATATTTTCAAAGGCCTTTTTCAGACCATTTATCTCGATAGGATCCCCAAGGGGTGTTCCGGTGCCATGCGCTTCGATATAACTTATACTCCACGGCTTAATACCAGCTTTTTCCCATGCACGCTCGATAAGTTCGGATTGTACATTTGGATTGGGAGCCGTAAGCGAGGCGGCCCTTCCGCCATGCATTACGGAAGTTCCAATAATCAAACCATATATGTGATCGCCGTCATCTCTGGCTCTTGAAAGAGGCTTAAGCAATACGGCTCCCGTTCCCTCGCCTCTCACATATCCATTCGCGTTTTTATCAAAGGTTTTGCATCTTCCGTCAACACTGAGCATTCCCGCCTTACTGAAGGAAATATATAGCGTCGGGCTCAGGATTGCGTAGACACCGCCTGCAATCGCGATGTCGCAGTCTCCACTTTTTATCGCCTCCACAGCCCTGTGAATTGCTACAAGAGAGGATGAACAGGCCGTATCCACGGGCTCGCTTGGTCCATGCAGATTCAGTAAAAAGGAGACGCGGTTTGCAAGTATGGAGTTTGCCACTCCTATATAAGACAAGGCCTCGACATCGCTTTGCCCCCTGCTTAAATAATCGTTATAGTCCGACGAGCCCGCCCCCACAAACACTCCGGTCTTCGTTCCATACAGATCCTGTGGACTGTAACCTGCATCTTCAATTGTTTTCCAGACAGTCTCCAGAAATATTCTCTGCTGCGGGTCCATCAGCTCTGCCTCCCTCGGGGAAAGTCCGAAGAAAAGCGGGTCGAATTTATCGATATCCTTTATAAAACCGCCCCATTTGACATTTGTCCTGTTTTCATCATTTTTTGGATCTCCGTAGTAATCTTCCCAATTCCATCTCTCTTTTGGAATTTCAGATATCATATCTTTCCCTGATACAAGGTTATCCCAGAAAGTATGAAGATCCGGCGACTGAGGCAAAACACCGCTTAGGCCGATTATAGCCACTGGTTCAGTGTTCCTTCCATATTCTGTATTTTTACAATCATAAGCCTCACAGGTTTCGATAATATCCAGTCTCTTTTCAATCTTCCTTGATCTCTTTGTAAATTCTTTGTACTGTGTCCCCTCTTCAATTGGGACTTTTTCATCTTGCTCTTCATATTCTTCATATGACCTGTCCGGAAGATCTCCACTGCCTTCAATGTTTCCCTTAAGGACATCCGAATCCAATTTTCTCGTCAAATCGCGTTTGTATTCCCTTACTAAGTAATTTGAAAAAGATGACAGCGATTTATGCTCAAAAAATATCGATGGCATCAGGTTTATCCCGAATTTCTCATTGAGACTGTTGCTCATCATGGTAAACGTTATGGAATCAAACCCAAACTCATTAAGATCCATCTCCACATCGATATCTTCACGTGCCATATGCAAAATTTCCACCACCTTATCAATCAGCACCTGGTTCAGCTTTTCCAAAATAAGGTTCTCTTCCATAACCGATTTGTGCTCGCCTTTTTCCTTTGCCTTTGCTGGATTTTTATCCATTTTTGTGCCAAAAACCTCTCTCAGCCTCCTTTTTTGTCCTGAAGCCACCATAAACTGATTCACATCCGTACATAAACCCATTTCAAATGCCTTGATTCCATCCTGCGTCAAAAGAGGCCTCATTCCAAAATTGGACTCAAAGAATTTTTCAGTCTGGCGGTCAACTCTCATGCCGCCCTCGCTCCACAGCGGCCAGTTTATCGAAAGCGTTTTTCCGTGGCGTCTTCCCTCCTTCCTTGCTCTCTCCCGCTCCTCAGAAAAGCTATCCAGAAAACTGTTTGCGTAGGCATAATCTGACTGTCCCAGATTTCCGGTCATCGCCACGAACGATGAAAACATTACAAAAAAGTCCAGAGGTTCATCTTTTAAAAATTCATCCAGATAAATTGTTCCATTCAATTTTGGCTTGATAACTTCATAAACGCTTTCTTTTGATTTCTTGAATATGTAAGAGTCCCTGAGAACCCCGGCTGCATGGATAATGCCGTTTATATTTTTATATTTCGTCTTTATCTCTGAAACCAGCTCCGCAACTTTTTCACGATCAGAAATGTCACATTTCAAAAATATGATCTGCGAACCTAAACTTTCGATTTCCTTCAATTCAAGAAGTTTTTCAGGACCTGGTTCCGAGCGCCCGATCAGTATCAGCTTTGCATTTATCTTCTCTGCAATGTACCGTCCGAATATCTGCCCCAGACCTCCAGTTCCTCCCGTTATAAGATATACACCTTGCTCTTTCAAAGGCAGCGGGATATGTTCACCGAAGTTTGAGACTTCCCTTGTCTCCTTTATATATCTGGAGTTACTGACATGACGTACTTCAATCTCCCTTTCCAACATCTCTCTTACAATCATGTCAGCGACAATTTCAATATCTCCCGCATCAGCTATCTCGAGTCTTCTGCACTTTATTTTCGTATTTTCAATGTTCACGCTTCTCAAAAAGCCGCCTGTCGCCTGAAAAACAGGCACGGCTGATGATGTTTCGTTTGCCGAGACATATAATATTTTTATATCTTCCATGCTTTGATTTCTTATAATCGACTGAACAAGATAAAATAATGAAAATATGCTGAAATCAAGACAGTTTTCAATTTTTAGGGCATCTTCGCCCCTTATCTGCATTGACCATGCATGAACTATGTATGAAGGCAATTTTTTTTCCGATGAAAGCATATCGATCAATTTAAGGTAATCATCTCGGTTTTTATGATTTATTTCAAAAACGTCATCTGAAATCTTTTTGAACTGAGCCCCATTTTTTACCAAAATCACTGAGGATGATGAATCTTCGGACGCCGTTCTCATTTTATTGTACAACCCTTCATTTAAGTCAAACAGCAGTACTTTTCCATGCATCCTATTTTCAACCCCTTCTGAAAAAGGCTTCTCTTTCCATCGAGGTTGAAAGTAAATCACGTCACTTGCAGCAGCATCTCTGTATGCCTTTAAAGAAAAATCCCTCATGCCAAGGAGCAGGTGCCCCGCCTTATCAAAGATCCTTATGTCAAATTTCTTGATTTCACTCTCAGTTGACTTTAAGACAGTATGAACATAACACTTTTTTGTTATAGGGCGTACCACCCACAATTCGTCTATCGAAAAAGGCAGGTATATCGTTTTTTTATCGCCTGAGGCCAAAATCCCTATTGTTGTCTGGAGGGCTCCATCCATTATTGAAGGGTGAAGCTTAAGATCCGCATGATTATCCAGTGCGTTATCTGGCAATTCAAGATATCCCAATGCTTCATTATCATTTAAAAACAGATCATTTATTGTTCTGAAACTTGATCCGTATTTAAATCCAAGCCGCATGAAAATATCATATATTTCATGCTGTGCCATGCATTTTTTGAATGACGATCTCATTTTTTCAATTTCCATTTTTTCCTGCTGTAATACGTCACAAAAATCAAGTTTTCCCTGCGAATGCACAGTTCGCCTGTTTTCATTTCCATATGTCCATATTTCATAGTCGATCTCGTCATTATTACTGTATAAACTTATGAAGGTCTCTTTTTCCCTCCTTGCATTTTCATCCTCGACAACTATTGGACGTGACCATATGACATTTCTAATTTTTTTCACTTCTCTGCCAAGAGCCAGCTCACCTGCGACTCTCGCCATTTCCAGATAGGCAACACCAGGAAATATTTTTTTGTTGTCTATGATATGATCCTTAAGATAAAACTCATTTCCAGTCAGCGTTTTTTTAAATTTCTGTTCGTATATATCAGATACATTCTGCTCTACAAGTTCATGAAGTTTGAACTCCAGAATTTTTTTGTCCTGCACAATT
>JADFZC010000211.1 GCA_015232735.1 Oligoflexales bacterium
CGTTAATTTCCTCAACATTGTGACTTTTCAGTTCTTGATCGATATCATTGGCTAGTGATGCAACATTTATGGAATCGGAAAAAACTATTGGCTTTACCCCCATTTTTTGGATATCCAATGAAAAATCATATTCGTTTGAATATTTAATGAGGAACACTTTCATATTTGTCTGACTGTCTATGAGTGATTTCAGAGCCTTGTTCCCATGAAGTCCCAGCATGGAATCTTCTGTTAAAATCGCGAGAATTTGATATTTTCCTATAAGGCTGTAAACTTCAAGTATATCATTTTTAAAGGATACATTCCGGTTTGCAAATTTTGTTTTCAGTACATCCGCAATCTCAACCTTCAATTTAAAATCGGATATGATGACAATAAGATCGAATACCGGATTAACTACTTTTAAGAGGGGAAATGACACAGAAAAACAGCTTCCTTTTTCATATGTACTGTTCACGCTTATGCAGCCGTTCATCTGCTCCGCCAGTTCTCTTGTAAGAGCAAGTCCAATGCCTGTTCCCTCGTATGGTTTTGTCGTGTCTTCATTTATCTGCGAAAAAATTTGGAAGAGTTTTTTCTGGTTTTCTTCGGTTATCCCTATTCCATTGTCGATAACGGAAATAATCGCGTCATTTTCGATATTTTGAAGATGCAGGCATATCTCGCCCTTGTCACTTCGGATGGCCTTGAGAGCGTTTGACAAAAAGTTGAACACGATCTTTTCAAGGGCGTCTACATGACCGTTTATGAAGATACCGGGATGGTCGCCATCATCATAGGATCTTGAATTTATTTTCAATAAAAAAGCGACATTTTTTCTTTCAGCAGTATCCCTGAAATAGTCTCCAATGGATATGACAAGTTCTGTGAGATTTATGGGTAATATGTCGAGTCTCTTTTTCGCGACCGCATATTTTTGGAAATCAAGCAGCTGATTGACAATTCTGAAAAGCCGTTTTGAATTTTTCAGAGCTGTTGATATATTTTTGTTTTCAGGCGACTCATTGAGCTCGGCTTCCAGAGGATTCATGATCAAAGTGAGTGGAGACCTGATTTCATGGGATATGTTTTGAAAGAACGCTGTCTTCTGTTTGTCAATTTCCTGTAAGCGCTCGTTTGCGTGGGAGAGTTCGGCGGTTTTTTCCCTGACTTTGTCTTCGAGTCCGGTATTCAGTTCCTTAATCTTCTGGCGTGCGCTTTCCTGTTCTCTCCTTATTTTATCCCCGAGCGCAAGAGATAAAAGGACAATTTCTATTATTGAGCCAATTTGAATTCCATATAGAGTGATGAAATTGGAAGTTATGAAACTCAGTAAACGGGATGCCTGAAGGACGGAGCCAGCGAAAAATGCGACAAAAGCGACCAGATAATATATTCCGGGTTTAAAGCCGTTTCTTACGCAAAAATAGCCCATTATTGCAAGATATGGAAGCGCCAGCATGGTGATGGCCGTGCACATTCTTATTGGGATGCTGTATGGGACCAAAAAGGAAAGCAACATTATTATGAGCGACCATCCGATGAAAAAGTAGGATGCTCTGTCAAGTCTTGGAACGATTGTCCTTGTTTCAAGGAAATTTCTTGAAAACAGGAATATCCAGAATATTGCGGAGCCTAGGAAAAAGGGAATGCAATTTTGGGCCCACCATGGGTAATTCGGCCATAGATATTGAAATGCGAGTCCATTGATTGATGACTGAAATATCCCAAAACTCCCGATATACAGGATATAGTAGAGGTAGTTGATATTTCTTATCGAAACTGATATGAAGAAATTGTAGAGGAACATGACGAAAACGACAGCATAATAGACGAATAGGATTGTATATTCCACATATTTCTTTTCATCAAAAGCCTTAACGGACCATATTTTCATGGGGAACTGCATTGAATTGCCGCCCCTGCTTCTTATATAAAAAGTTTCTATTTTTTCATGACCCACTGATATGGGAAAGACAAAGTTCATGTGATTTATTGGTCTTTTGCTGAATTCGAAGTGAGTCCCCGCCTTATGCATTTTGTATATGCCATTTTTGTCCCTGTAATAAAATTCGATGTCGTTGTGAAGAGGATAGGCCAGTTCGAAAAGCCACTGCGTCTTTTCATATGACATATTTTTTACTTTAAATCTAAGCCAGAACGCTGAATTTGAGAAACCGAAACTGGGAGCATCCTTATCGCTCTCAGTCCAGCTGGCCTCAAAACCAGGGGAGCTGATTTCCTCAAATCTGATTATGTCCTTCCTATCCTCGAAATATGTCAGGTTTCGGCCAAGCACATACTCTTCATTGTTTGAATCAAGTACTGTATAATCGATGCCGGCTCTGTTTTCCTGACTTTGGATGTCTATTGAGGAATCCCCACAATATGATTTGCTGATAAGGAAATATTCGGCAAATAGAGAAGTACAGGAGAAGACGACAAGACCTCGAAGGATGCAACCAGCTGTTTTTATCCTTGATATATTCATGCAGCCTTCCTCCCCCCGATGGTTGTTTTACTGGTATCACCATCCGGAACTTCATCGGCCGTTTCCAGTTTAAAAAGACTAATCTCACCAATGCCCTTCAGGGTGAAGGAACCTGCTTTGCTCCAATTATTGCTTGTTAAATTGTCTCTGATGACGGAAGAGAACAGAATTTCGCCGGGTGCGGCAGATTTTTCTATTCTTGACGCCATATTTACCACAGGACCTATCACTGTGTATTCGGATCTCATTTCTCCGCCAAAGGAACCGACGATTCCGCTTCCTTTGTGAATTCCGATCCTCATGGAAAATTCTTTTATGTCCATTTTTTCCCAATCCGAATTAAGTTCTCTAAGGGCCGACTGCATTGCCAACGCACAATTTATGGCCTTTTCCACTTGAACAGCGGAACTTGATTCCTCGGGTGCTCCGAATATCACCATTATTCCATCGCCAAGGAACTTATCGATTGTTCCTCCATATTCAAAGATAATTCGAGTCATTCTGTCAAAATATGTGTTAAGTATGGTGGATATCAGATGGGCGCCAACCTCTTCCGATCTTTCTGTAAATCCGGACAGATCGGAAAATAGGATTGTGACTTCCATAAGTTTTGGTTTGTCATCAAGAATTTTGTTTCCGGAGCTTATATCATCGACCAGTTTGTGCGGAAGAAATCTCTTCAGGACTTTTTCTGTAAGTTCCCTGTTAAGCTGTCTGATTTTTTCCTCACCCTCTTTGAGGTGGATAAGATTTTCTATGAGACTGAAAAGCTCCAATTGATCAAATGGCTTGCCAAGGTAGGCATGCGCACCTTTTTTTATCCCCTGGGTTTTGCTCTCCTCATCGCTCTTCGCGGTGAGGAGGATGGTGGGAATGGTTTTCAAATTTTCATTTTGCAGCATTTTTTCAATCATCTCTATCCCGGTGAGTTTGGGCATCATCCAGTCAATTATTGCCAGATCAGGTTTTAATTCAGCCGCCTTTTTCAATCCTTCAATCCCGTTTCTAGCCGTGGCAAACCGAAAACCTCTCGATTTCAAGATGCGTGTAATCAGATCTCTCATATCTTTCATGTCATCAACAACAAGAACAAGTCTTCCATCTCCAGAAATAATTTCCTCATCTTCATCCGACTGAATTGTCGTTGTTTCCTCTCCAAGGTGCCATGTTCTGGGATGATAGTTTTTCAGCTCCGCAGAAGATTTGGGAAGTTTTTTGTTATCGCCAATGAGAATCATGATGTCTGCAAGGAGTTCATCCAGATGGATTGGCTTTGTATAGATCTTTCTCGCTTTAATAGTCTCGAAAATAATATTGAGGTCGCTTTGAGAACACTTTGCCGATGCCATAAGAATATTAATTTCGCTGTCTTTTGTTGAGATTTCGGACAGAAGGGAGAGAGCGTCCTCTCCTTTGACTTTTGTATCACTCAGGATGCAGCAGTAGGCTTTACTTGCGGTAAATAATCTGGCATCTGAAATACTTGTGGCAACATCTATCCGAAGACCCTTTTCCAATAAAAAATTTCTTGTTTGCGAGACATATTTTTCATCGTCATCCATAATGAGAAGATCGAATGTCACTTCATTAGGGGAATGAACCGGGAAAATGACACCAAATGTACTGCCTTTTCCAATCGAGCTTTCTACGAATACTTTGCCGTGGAGCGCCTGGGAAAGTTCTTTTACAAGCGCAAGCCCCAGCCCCGTACCGTCCATTTCGCTTTTTGAAGCCTTTTCTGTCTGATGGAATACCGTGAATAGCCTTCTTTGATCCTTTTCGGATATTCCAGGTCCTTCATCCATGACAGCAATGCGAAAATTGCCGTCAATTCTCTTTAGGCTCAGTTCTATCGTACCTTCCTCTTTCGTGTGCTTTATAGCATTGGAAAGGTAGTTGAAGATGATTTTCTCAAGGGCATCTATCTGTCCCAGTATGAAAGCTTCCTCGACTTTTTCCAGATCAAAGAAGAATCTTATATTTTTTGAAATGCATGTCGGAATGAAATATTCAGACACAGATCTCAAAAAGGAGACTATATTGATGGGCTCAAGTTTTATTTCCATTTTTCCTGATGATAACTTTTGAAAATCAAGCAACTGGTTTACAAGCCGAAGAAGACGCATCGAATTCTGATTGATCATTTGGACATCTCTGTTGTCAGGAAAATCTTTTATCATTTTTTCCAGAGGATTTAATATAAGAGTCAAGGGTGTTCTAAGTTCATGGGACACATTTTGAAAAAAGGTTGTCTTCTGTTTGTCGAGTTCCTTCAACTGCGTGTTGGCAAGCACAAGGGCATTTGTCTTGTCCCTGATTTTTGCTTCAAGATCCTCATTAATGGCTTCGTGCAGCTTTTTTTGCTCCAGCCTGATCTTGTATCCGACTGCAAGCGAGAGAAGAACCATTTCCACCGTGGAACCAATTTGAAGTCCGTATAACGTTATGAAATTTGACGGAATGATGCCGAACATCCTCGAAGAGGCGAGAAATGAGCCGAAAAAGGCCCAAATGAAAGCCGCCACGTAAATTCTCGCAATCTTCTCCCCCTTATACAGGCAATAACAGCCTAACAGGGCAAGGTAAGGCATGATGGTAATGACGATCGATGCGCCCCATACAACGGTTATCCGGTACGGCAACAAGAACGATACTCCCATGAGTATGACGCAAAATGCGGTAAAGAGAATTAAAAGTTTGTGAAATTTCGGTGCTATGGCTGACGTTCCCAGATAGCTCATGGTGTATATTGAGAGCCAGAAAAGGGTAAATCCCAGGGAAAAAATAAAAACACTGCTGGTGATACCGGGATGATCGGGCCACAGATATTGAAATGCGAATCCGGTGAGAGTGCTCTGGCAGATGAAAAATCCGCTTATGTAAAGTACATAATAAACAA
>JADFZC010000212.1 GCA_015232735.1 Oligoflexales bacterium
AAATCAGGAGAGGTTTAAAGCCTCTCCTGATTCGACACCCGGTCCTTCAGGGCCTGGTTTACTCAATCGATGTTCCGCGCATCGAATTTTTTTTCCTGCCGCCCCCATGTCGTCGGGGTTTTTACCTATATGGCTTTTTCCGAAAAAGAAGCATAGAATCCTCACAGCCGTCGTATGATGGGGAAAAAAACGATGTTCCCCTTTCAATGTGTCTGTAATTATTTTCGTTAAAAAAGGAGTATCACCATGGCTTCCACTCTGTCAAAAGAGGAAATTGGAAAGATGGACGCCTACTTTCGCGCGGCGAACTATCTTTCAGTCGGCCAGATTTATCTATACGATAATCCCCTGCTCAGACAGCCTCTGTCGCTGTCACACGTAAAACCAAGGCTTCTGGGGCATTGGGGAACAACGCCCGGACTCAATTTTATTTACGTGCATTTAAACCGCATAATAAAAAAATACGATCTCAACATGATATATGTGACAGGTCCCGGACATGGCGGCCCTGCACTTGTGGCCAACACATATTTGGAGGGAACATACAGCGAGTATTATCCTGATATTCCGCAGAATGAAGAAGGGATGAAAAAGCTTTTCACCCAGTTTTCATTCCCTGGCGGCGTGCCGAGCCATGTCGCGCCCGAAACGCCGGGGTCAATAAATGAAGGGGGAGAGCTGGGCTATTGCCTTGCCCACTCATATGGCGCTGCTTTCGACAATCCGGATTTGATTGTGGCGTGTGTGATAGGAGATGGCGAGGCGGAGACGGGGCCCCTGTCGGCAAGCTGGCATTCGAATAAATTTCTGAATCCTGTTAATGACGGCGCAGTCCTGCCTATTTTGCATTTGAACGGCTACAAAATTGCAGGCCCGACGATTCTTGCAAGGATAAGTCCTCATGAGTTGAAACAGCTTTTAAACGGATACGGATACCAGCCTTACTTTGTGGAGGGAGACGATCCTTTGGAGGTTCATGAAATCATGGCGTCCACCCTTGACAGGGTTGTGGCAAGGATAAAGGAAATTCAGAACGAGGCCAGGGAGAAGGGTTTTCTGAAAAGGCCTGAGTGGCCGATGATTGTTTTCAAGACTCCCAAGGGCTGGACAGGCCCGGCCGAGGTCGATGGAAAACCTGTTGAAGGAACATGGAGATCGCATCAGGTTCCCCTTTCGGAACTTGCCGCAAAACCCGGTCACCTTGAGATACTTGAGTCCTGGCTGAAAAGCTACAGACCGGAAGAGCTCTTTGATGATAATGGAAAGCTTGTAAAGGAACTTTCAGAGCTGTCTCCCGCGGGCCAGCGCAGGATGGGCGCCAATCCCCATGCAAACGGCGGACATCTGCTTCAAAATCTTGCCATGCCTGATTTCAAAACCTATCGTGTGGAAGTAAAGACTCCAGGGACAGTCATCGCTGAAGCAACCCGGGTGATGGGAGCTTTTATCCGGGACGTCATGAAGCTGAGTCTTGATAAGCGCAATTTCAGGATTTTTGGCCCTGACGAAACAGCATCAAACCGCCTTACCCATGTTTTCGACGTCACAAACAGAAGCTCCTCTTTCGAAATCCTTGAAAGTGACGAGAATCTGTCGCCTGATGGACGAGTGATGGAGGTACTGAGCGAGCACCTTTGCCAGGGATGGCTCGAAGGGTATCTGCTTACAGGAAGACACGGGTTATTCTCATGCTACGAAGCATTTATCCATATAGTGGACTCAATGTTCAATCAGCATGCCAAGTGGCTCAAGGTCACGCGTGAAATACCCTGGAGAAAGCCCATAGCTTCCCTGAATTATCTGCTTACCTCCCATGTGTGGCAGCAGGACCATAACGGTTTCAGCCATCAGGACCCCGGATTTATAGACCATGTCGTAAACAAGAAGGCTGACATAATCCGCGTCTATCTCCCCCCTGACGCCAATACGCTCCTTTCCGTGACTGACCATTGTCTCAGAAGCCGCAACTACGTGAATGTGATAGTGGCAGGCAAACAGCCGCAGCTTCAGTGGCTCGACATGGATTCGGCAATCAAACATTGCACGCTTGGACTTGGCATCTGGGAATGGGCCAGCAATGACGGGGACGGAGAGCCTGATATCGTAATGGCTGCGGCTGGAGATGTCCCCACCTTGGAGATGCTTGCCGCCGTGGATATTTTAAGAAGAAATCTGCCCGAGCTTAAGATTCGCGTGATAAATGTTGTCGATCTCATGACGCTTCAGCCGAAAAGCGAGCATCCTCACGGACTCAGCGACAGGGAATTTGACGTCCTTTTCACGAAGGACAGACCTATAATTTTTGCCTTTCATGGTTATCCCTGGCTTATCCACAGGCTCACCTACAGAAGGTCAAACCAGGAAAGGCTTCATGTCCGGGGCTACAAGGAGGAAGGCACAACGACAACGCCGTTTGACATGGCAGTACTTAACGAGATCGACCGCTTTCATCTCGCAGCGGACGTAATTGACCGCCTGCCGAAACTGGGTTCGAAGGCGGCCGTGCTGAGGCAAAGGCTCAGGCACAGGCTTCTCGACCATAAGGAATACATCAAAAGATACGGCGAAGATCTTCCCGAGATCAGAAACTGGAGGTGGGAACTGACCTTGTAAGCGACATTTGAAAATAATGGTGCAATTTTTCAGCAATGATGGAACACTGCCTTTACACATGATGTTTGAATGAATTTCAGGATACAATTTTCTCGTGGAAACCATAATAAAGCGTTGGTTCTCTTATTGATTCTTCCAAAAGTATCAATGATAAGAAGTAATTCTTATCAAATCCGCACCTGATCTCCTTATCTGGTATAAAACAGATTCGGATCCAAGAATGCCACAGATAAATATTTCGAGCATGGACATGATTTATCCTTCAATATAAAATAAGATTATGAAGACGGATCGGAGGATTGCCATTTGACACGACAAATAATTTACTTATCTGTGTTGATATTGATCAGCTTCTTATTCGATTTTACGCAGGTTGCCACTGCTGCCGATTTTAAGAATATTCGAAAAACTATCTTCAAAATCTCTGTGGTCAAACAAAAATCCAACGAGTTTCAACCATGGCTTAAAAATCCTATTCAATACTCTGCGGGGAGTGGATTTTACATACAGGAGGGAATCATCACAAATGCTCATGTGGTGGAATCTGCCAAATTCATCACCGTCCAGAGAGATGGCTGGGATCATGCCGTAAGTGCCACCGTTAAATTTATAGCTCATGACTGTGATCTTGCATTGCTTGATATTGCCGATTCGAAAATGCTGGAAGGGATAAAACCCCTTCCATTTGGAGAATTCCCCCATTTCCGTGACACAGTGAATGTCATAGGTTATCCGACTGGTGGGGAACAGATATCCATTACCGAAGGAATCGTTTCGAGGATCGCTTTTGGACAGTACATCCACTCCACCTATCATAGGCATGTCCTGATTCAAATAGATTCCGCCGTAAACTCTGGCAACAGCGGGGGACCTGTCCTTAAAAACGGTGATTTGATCGGTGTTGCTTTTCAGGTTTTTGCAAATGCGGAAAATACAGCCTATGTTATTCCCGTCCCTTTGATTCAACGTTTCCTGAAAGATGTCACTGATGGGAGCTATGACGGTCATCCGGATCTGGGCATCCTTACAATGAATCAGGTACTGGAAAACAAATTTGCACGTGAATACTATAAGATTACAGATAAAGAGACAGGAGTCCCTGTCAATTTCGTTGAATCCACCTCAAAAGCCGCTGGAAAAATTCAGGCGGGTGACATTTTGACAAGAATTAACGGTAAAAAAATTGGAACAGACGGTAAAATATCCTATGCCGGTGAAAGAGTGCCATTTGAGGTGGAATATGACCTTATGCAGGTGGGCGATGAAATCAAACTTTCGATTGTTCGAGATGGAAAGCCTCATGAATTTGACGTCAAACTCGGTTCCCAGAAGGGACGTTATAGACAGGGAATTCGATATGACCTCTACCCCAGGTTTTACATTCACGGGGGATTGATTTTCATGGCACTTTCAAAAAATTTCATAGATTCAAGACAGGATATGGATCAAACTCATCTTTCTGCACTTCAATACCTTCATGAAAATTTCTTTCTGGAGCCTCGCTTTCAAAAGGTAAAAGACATCATTGTTCTAAGTGGAAGACTTCCAGGATCAATCAATGCCTATGCGGAGCCTTATGTTAACGATATACTTCTCTCTTTAAATGGGAAGGAAATATATTCACTGGAGGAACTTGCGTCAGCAATTGAACAAAACGACACCCCCTTATACGTCTACCTTTTCAGAGACCGCATGGCACCTTTGATTCTTCCCAAAAAAACTACTGATATCGATCATGAAAAATTATTGGGACGATATAATGCCAAACTGCAAAAATGGCTGGGAGACGAAAATGAGGATAGCGTATCGGCTGATTGGAATCATTAGCCTAATAATTTTGTCAGGTGAAAATACATGTATGGCCGATTCCATTGTCCAGGTGATCTCATACATTCAGAAGGTGAATTTTGATATCCCCTGGACGACAAAGAGGCTTGAATCGAAAAGTCAGATGGGTGTTGTCGTTTCCGGTGGCAAAATCCTCACGTCAGCTTACTCTATTGCTTTTGGAAAACATTTCGAAATGAGACTGTTTGAAGAAGCGAGCTTTTATCCCCTGGAGGTGGAGTTTGTCGATTACAACATTAACCTTGCGCTTTTAAAAATTGCACATGATAGACCACCAGCCTCTCTTAAACCACTTGACATAGGTCCTAACCTCCAAATCAATAGCAAGGTCACTTTGCTGACTTTTCTTAATCGTACGCAAATGCAAAGCTACCCGCTTAGATTGAAATCGGTCAGTATTCTCCTGGCACCGTATTCACGTTATCGTTTTGCTCACTATATATTTAAAACAGAAGAACAAAGTCTGGGTTGGTCGGAACCAATCCTTCAGAATAGCGAACTCGTCGCTCTCGCGATAGGACAATCCGCAGGAGATCTTCAAGCTATCCCGGGATATATAATCAGACGATTTATTAAAGATGCCAAAAAATATCCTTATACCGGGTTCATAGAGCCAGGATTTTATTATGAGCCGCTTGAATCCCCCTATCTGAGACATTATCTTGGGGCGGATCGTGTCAAGGGGGGAGTTTATATAGGCGATGTTATGCAAATTTCACCCTTTTATGGCAAGCTTCATGCGGGGGATATTCTCCTCAAAATCGGTGATAAGCAGATCAGCAGCCTCGGAGAATATCATCATCCTCTCTGGGGAGCAGTTCCATTTTGCTATCTTTTTCAAAACTATTCCGGAGGCGATGCCGTTGATCTTACCATTTTCAGGGATGAAAAA
>JADFZC010000213.1 GCA_015232735.1 Oligoflexales bacterium
GAATCTTCCTGCGGGAATCGACCATGCAAATTCCAAAAAAGCGCTGTCGTTTGACGAAAACCCCAGAACTATGCCGGCTATTCCCAAAAGGGCGCCGGATATGGCGCACATGACAGAGAAATATCGGGATACAAATCCGCGATTGTTCAACAAAAACGAAGGAATGCCGCTGATGGCAAAAAATGCCGCACTTGTCAAAACCAAAGAAAGTCCCATAAAGACGTCCTAGCCCGTTTCAGTGGCGGATAAATGGCCAAATATTTCCTCGTCAGAGGCTCCCAGCCTGAGCATGGCGATAAATTCCCTTTTGTTGAGATCTTGGCTCAAACGTGAAAGGACCTCAAGATGCACCCTTGCTGACGGCGACAATATCAAAAAGATTACTTCCACAGGAATATTGTCTGGCGAAGGAAGGGCGATGGGCTCTTCCAGAAAAAAAATTGAAACAGAAGTCAAAATCCCCCCGGAGACAATCGGACTTCCGACATTTGGAATCGCAATTCCGCTGCCTATTGAGGTAATACCCATCGATTCGTGCAATCTTATCAATTCAAACACACTGTTTTTGTCGACTTTTTCCGGAAACGGCAGCCGTTTGATCATCGCCCATAAAATGCAGTCATGGTCTTTTGACGGGATATCCCTGTGAATACCGCCTCTTCTTAACATCGGCCCTAATGAAACGTCGTTGTCTGCTCCCACAGAAGGGGGCTTCTTTGATTTTTTCTCCGAGACTTTTATGCCATGCCTTATCGCCCATTCGATCAGTTCTGTTTTGTTGAAGGAATAGCAATCATCGACACATGATGCCGTAAGATCACCATTTTTAATATATTTCATCAATTTTTTTTCTGAAAGGTTAAGAAGCCTGGCGGCATCCTGCATATTCAAAATCATAGTTTTCCCGGCCATATATCTGTCGGATTATATTGAAAATTATACCAAGCAATTTTCATCAATCCTGATATAATTCTATTTCATGTGTCAAATAAATTAAAGAGGGAAATATTTCAATTTCGTCCGGGAGAATGATTTTTTCCGCATAAAAAGCATAATATCAATGCCATGAATTATCATTTCGAGCACTGTCAATTTGTCGTTGATCGGCCTCAACAATATCTAAAAATCCCTTATTTCTCTTGGGATCCAGCTTCTTAGCAGAGACGGCAAAAAACGAAACTGATTTTGGAGCATCATAATCTAAACATTGAACGGAAAATCTTTTTTCTTTTTTGAAAATTTGGAAAATATCTTTATCTGAACATTCATTATTTTCCCTCAGTCGCTGCCGAGCATTCGCTGCTTTGAAGGTTTTTTTCAAGATTGGCCGTCATCATTGCGGTACCGGCATCCCCCTTGATGCATGGCATTTCGGTGTTTCCGGTGAATGCGATGTCTGCATCGAGTTCATTTAGTCCAATCGCTGTGGTTTCATTTGGTTCATATGAAAAGGGAATCAGACATGCCTCCATTATCCTGTATTCCTTTTCGGCAATTGCCCTGATTGCCGCGCTGTTGGTGCTGAGGCAGGTAATGAATTTTTTTTGCTCCGCCTCCAATTGAACCTGATGGGATGTATAAATTTCCCTGATTTTTTTGTACTTTTCTGTTTCAGACAGAGAGGAATTTTCTCGTACAGCTTTGATTTCCGCCAACATTTTATCATACAGGGTATTGTCGTAGGGACATATTTTCTGTTTTTCGGCGAGCAGCGCATTCAAAATTTCAGCAACTTTCTGCAAGGCAGCTTTGGCTGCATCTGACAGACCTTTCACAAGGGAGTCGTCCACGGGAAGTTTAATGTCCTTGTTTTCTTTGTTATCGCTGGTGGTCGTATCTGAGCTTCTGGTGCTGCCTGCGGTGCTGTCGGTGCCTCCCGTGTTGGACGTGCCCTCGCTCGGTGGAGGAGTTGGAGTTGCGGTATTCTCAGTTGCGTCGGCCTGATTGGGCTGATTTGCATTTTGTCCTGATTCTGAGTTGTCTTCGCTTTTGTTTTGATTTTTTCCGCATCCTGCAAAAATTAATAGGGCTGCCGCGAAAAATGGCGCAGTTTTTTTAAGTGGCAAAAATTTCATCTCTAATTCTCCATGTTTTTTTCAAAGTATAAACTGTCTGTTTGACAGCTGTTTTAATAGACGGAATGTTTTTGACAGAAAAATCCTCGCTAGGATGATCCTGCAACCGTATGCGCTCTTCGGCACATGGAGGTTCAAAAGAGAGGAATAGCTTTAATATGTTGATATATCACGATAAATTTGAATATTTTATTTTGATGATCCGGTATAGAGGCTGAGTACGGAAGCTATTTTAACCTGGAACCGGCACGAAATGAATGTTTCCGAGTGCGTAAAGCCATCCGTATAAAAATAATTCACATCAACCTGAAACAGACACCAATCAGGGCATTTACATGTCAAAAATGAAAAATATGCTTCAATATTGTAAAAAACCGCATAGAGGCCTGGCCAGGCGTGATTGGAGATCCAACATTACCATGCTACTCGCGCATGATTACAACAGGGGTGCAGGTTCTTCGCTATCCATGAAAGTTTTAGGAGGCAGGTCGCTCTCTTCGATTTGAATGACCTGCCAGCTGACAAGTGTTTTGTTTTTTGGATCGTATACGTTTACCAGGGACTCCTGTTGTGTCAGTTGATCCACATTGGTTTCGAAATACAGGGAATCGGGTGCATCCTTCTCTTGCCAGGCGATTCGCATCGTATCTTTGTCGATAAAGCCTACCACTTCCTTTGCAGAGTCATTTCCAAGATCCCAATAGAGACCGCGCAGCGAGCCATCCTTTGTCACGGCCAGTTGTACCGCAAAATTAATTGTGGTCTGGCTGATGGGGATAAGCCCGAATGCACCAATGTTCAACCACTCGACATCATTCGGAACAGTCGTATTTTGGCCTTGACTGACAGTTTGAGTCACTTGAGTCACATTGGTCTCATATACGTTCGTTGGAGCAGCTTCAACAGGGTAATATACGATTGGTTGCGACGTGCCATATCCATTATAGGGTGGCCAGCTGAGCCACGATGCCAATGTCGAACCTGTTGCAAAACCTGCCCAGAAGGGCCATCGATTATATCGCCAGTGGAAGCGGTCGAACCATGGACGGCCGAATGGATAGCCATGGATCGGATGATAGGCAAATCTCCTGTGAATATCGCCTCGCATCTCAGATTTTTGGCGATAGGCGTAACCAGGGCGGTTTCCAGGAGTTCCCGGCATATGGCCTGCAGGTGACGATCCAATGCGATTAGCTATATCGCCAGCTCCTGGACGCCCTCCCGGACGTGATGGCTGTGTACTTGGGGTATTCCTGATTGATCCGGGATTTCCACCGACTGGCTTGTTTATTTCATCCCGACGACCGCCATCTCCTGGACGGTTTGGTGTTGTGTTTGGCCTTGAACCTCTTGCCGGTTGTGAAGGTTGTGGTGCCGGTCTTGCAGAATTGCCTGGCTTGAAATTACCGCCTGGCGATCCACCGCCCCTTGCTCCGCCGCCGCGGCCTCCACCGCCTCGGCCCACGGCGTCCAAGCCGCTGGTCATCGATATTGCAGAAATTAGTATGATCGATTTAAAAAATATTCGCACGGTCAGCCTCCCTTAAATTAAAAATAATTATTGGATGAATCTGTTTCAACAGCTGACAAATTGAAGCGGTTGATCTCTTCACGGGCGAAATCACGATTCACATCAACCTTGTAAAATTTAAGAGTTTCATCGGTGTTCAATTTTCCTTTGCTATCGAGATACAGGGTCGAAGAGGTCGCAATGGAGACTGGTTGGATATTGATTCCGTCAAGGGAACGCTCTACAAATCCCGCCATTGATTCGTAAATATAAAGTTCTTTATCGTTGTCGCTTATCTCCATCATGACGACATTTCCTTGTCCTGTGGTGTCTTCCTTGCTGTTTTCTACTGTTGTTGAAAGTCCTACAAGGCTGTGTGTGGTCTCGCGCTCTGTTACCGCATAACGCTGAACAACGACACGGTCGGCATTAAACGAATCTCCGGTAGCCGCTCCATTCACATCTACAGGGGTGTTTATTTGTCGGATTTCCCTCTGTTCTTCAAAAATCAATCCTTCCGGAGTCTTCTGGAGATTGCTGCGAAAGATCTTAGCGGTGAAATCGATAGAATAATTTTGGCCGTCAATGACCATGCTACCCTTTGCGGAGATCAGCTGAGTTCTGCCAATCACGCTTGTCTCAAGAAACCGTGCGATGCGATCGCGAACCGGGAATTGATCCTCAGCGAACAAGCCTGTGCTGATGAGTCCCGCAAAAGCAAAATGAAACCATTTCATGAATTTTCCTCCAAAAAAAAAATATAAATAACCAACAAAATAAAACAAAATTTAGCGAATATCAAAAACATGATATCCTCTAGCAGGCAAATCCACAAAAACACCATTCGGATGCTTATCATCCGAATGGTGTTCATAAGTTCTGCCCGTAAACAGATCTGTCATTTTCCATAAGCCTCCTTTTGACATTGCGGACGGTGGCCATATGAATCCTTGGGCCGATGAATCTGAAAGATTCGTTATGATAAGAAGCTTATGGTTCGTTTCGTGCCAACAAAAGGCTACAAGATTTCGATAGCTTTCATTATCCGGCCAGCCGCTTCGCTCGCAGAGCTGAAAGATTCCACTTCGGATCGCCTCATGTGTGGATGCTTTCACAAGAGTGCGATAGAAATCCAATAGATTACTATCATCAGGCTCGATGGGTGACCTCCCCAGGAAAACCGGAAGCCTAATCTTTTTTCCTACAAACTGGCCTTCATGAAAGAGCTTTGCGCCAGGAAGCATGTAAGTGGTTACTGCGGCGGCGCGATCTCGATTCCAAGGGAAAGCCGAAGCGGCGCGTGGCTCATCATGATTTTCAAGAAAACGTGTCAACCGATTTTGATAGTCTGATTCAGCCAAAAGATGCAGATTTACGTTTTCAGTTGAGTCGTGCTCCAGACGGTCATAAAGACGCTTATCATAGCAGTAGTCAAATCCCTGTTGCTGGAGTTCCCATTCAAGATCCCAATATGCCTCCGCCATGAACAAGAAATCGGAAAATTTCTTTTTTATAGTGGAGATGGTACTAGTCCAGTACTCTTCGGCTGGACGTTCTCCAGCGCAGTGTCCCCATGTGCGTTCAAATGTCTGATTCATCATCAGCATGGCCATGTCGCAACGCACTCCATCGCTTTGCTGCGCGATTTTGGAGAGCGTTTCAACAACGGCTTTTCTGTGACCATCTCCAAAGGCATTTAACTGAAGGACATCGGGCCATGCCGGAAAAAAAGGATCTCGGCCGCGGGCAAAAACCTTTCCAT
>JADFZC010000214.1 GCA_015232735.1 Oligoflexales bacterium
ATATTTTTGCTCGAACTCGTGAAAAGCCATGGTCAGTTTTTTGAAGCCAAAGGTTCTTGATGAGGCTTTAAGGGTATGTATGTCCCTGAATAATTTTTTCAGTATTAAGCCGTCGTCTTTATTCCCCGACATTATCATCATTTTATCTTCTTCATATCTGCATTTGAATGTATCACTGAACAAAAAGAATTTTGGTTTGGTGGCAAAAATAAGTTCGGAAATGACTATCAGCTCATCCTCATGTTTTTGTATGATGTCCCCCAATTTTCGCATTTGTGTAACATCTCTTAAAACAACCATGATCCGTTCTATGAAGTCCTGGCTGTCAATGATTGGTACCCAATCAACTTCAATAATCTTTTCATGATGGGTCTCCTTGTCCGTTATCAGTTTGAATTCTGCAGGCAATTTTTCCGAATTGATTTCAAATCCGAGTTTTAGAGATCCAATTGAGAAACGTATCGATGAGTCTATCATGGAGATCTCGTCAGCAGATAAATTGCTGTCTTTAAAAATAAGATCGATTGCATTTTTTCCCGTAATATCGTCAGTCTCCAGTATTTTAAGCACATATGGGGAGTAATCGGCGCCTATAAGGTTACTGTCTCCTATCGTGAGGATTCCCTGCGTAATATTATTCAGAATCGATTTTATGTCTCTGGTCTTGCTGTCCACAAGCTGATCCAGATGATAGATGTGGTCCTTAAGCTGATCATTCAATCCTGAGATCTGCTCCCCGCTTTTTTTCAATTCCTCCACAAGGTTTTGGGTCTTGTCAAGGAGGAAAAAGTTTTGAATGCTGACCGCAATCTGGGTTCCGACATGCCTTAGAATCTCTACGGATCGCGCGTCGAACAGGTTTGATATTGTCTGGCTTCCAAGGTAGATTATGCCATAAGTCTCAGCCTGGTATCTGAGCGGCATGATCATGACCGACTTGCTGTTGTTCCTGCTTGAGCCGGAGGTCTGTCTGATTTTTATATTATCAAGGTTATGGGCAATGGTTTTTTCAAAGAAGAGCAGGTCCATGTCACTGGCAAGATCTCTCAAAGACTCACTCTTGATCTCTATATTTTTTCCCTCTTTTGGGATCCATTTGTCATCCTGTCTGACAAAAATAATTCCGTGGTCTGCGCCTGAAATGTGGCATGTTGTATCGATGGCGGTCTTGAGAAGTGAACTGAGATCGGATATGACGCTCAATTTTGTGAAAAGTTCCAGAAGTGTCGAGGCTTCCAGAATGTTGCGCATTACTGATGAGGACTCCATCGTAACCCTCTTCTCCGACAAGTGGGGAAACATTCTGATCCTGTGGTTTGATATTTCTGTCAAATAGCTGACGCATTTTTCCGACATATAAATGAAACCTCTGTTGTCGAAATACTTTTTGGCGGTTATAAGTAGATATTCAGCATATTCCGTATCTTCATGCATTATATTCAGGGCAAGATTCATCCTGCATTCTTCGGCGACAGGGGCATATCCGTTGACTACTGCCTGAAACATGGCCTTTTCCATGGATCTTCTCCCATGTTTTTTGAATCCGATATTGTAAAGGGCCTCTCCCAATGCAAACCGGGTTTGGGGAAAAAATATTTTTGAGGAAAAGAGGAGGTTGAGAATCGTGAAACTCAGGGAAAAAAGCCCCTTCCAAGGCTGCTTTGATCTCGTGTATGCCGTTGAAAGCAGGATAGGCGCATAATTGCAGTATGAGACTCTGTGAAAACGAAAAATTATCGATTTGACGGCGCTTTTCAAGAGAGGTATGGCCCTGTGAAATTCATCGCGGAGTATGAAAGCCTCTGCCGGCGCGAGCTCGGAATATACCGTATCTATCGTTTCAAACCCCTCAGCATGGATTTTTTTGCCTGCCTCAAGAACGATATTGATCCATGTATTTGTTTCCATGGTCTCGTTTCTCATAACCGAGAATCTGAGACGGCATCCCAGAATGGTCGGAACAAAACCTATTTTCCGCCAAAATTGTTCCAGTTTCTCTATCGCGTTTTCCGAGTCCCCGGTATCACCCCCGTATGAATCTATGTGGATCAGACTCTGATAGCTGAGAAACCTTACGAATGTTTCACCGACATTTATGGAAATCCTGAGCGCCTCATGGGTTTTTGATTCGGCCACTTTTAAACGACCCTGTGGAAAATCAAGCAAATATGCATTTGTAAACAGAGTGAAGGCGTATAACAAAGGATCATAATTGCTTTTAAAGTATAGAATCCCTTTCCTGTAACAATATTCAGAGATTCGATCTAGTCCCAAAACAGCTGCCACAACCCCCCAATAGACTATTACCATGGTTCTGTAGCGATTGTCTTTGTATGATAAAAGCCTTGTGGTATATGGTATCTGCCTGGCTATTGCGACGATTGGGCGTGTAAAAAAAGTCGGGACCTGTACGCCAATCCTAAGGTTCCAGAGCATATCCTCGCGATTGTCTTTTATCTCTTTATTTTGCCTGCCGAAAAATCTGAACCAGACAAGATAGAGGATCATCAGGGGAAAACAAATTATGAAATATATCAGAGAAGTGAGTTCGCTGGTCCTGAGTTTCTCTCCCAGTTCATGAAGGCCGAGGTTTGCTGAAGCAATTGAGTCTTCATACTGGAACATGTACAGGTGATTATTGCATAGTTTCAGGTAAACAAAGGTTCTTCGTTCTTCTCCCCTAATATACGAAAGAATAAAATCATAAATTATTATCGCCTGACGGATATCTTCTGATAATGCAAGGGCATCTGCCAGACATTCCTGGACATAACAATATTCATCGAGATAGTTCTGTTCTATTATAACATTGAAATCCTTGGGATAAAGAGTTGAACAGACCTTAAGGTATTCCTTTGCCCTGGAGTATGCAAAGAGGTCCAGGGCCCTTTCACCTGCCAGTTTCAATATGATTCTGGATTCCAGAATTTTGTTGTTTGGCATGCTCATCTGAACGTGAAATGCTGTTTCGAAGAGAATCGTGGGATCGATCTTTTCATTGTTCTTGAAATATGAATTATAGAGAATAATAAAATATTCCCTGTGGATGAATTTTCGCTCATCCTCGCTCAGAATCGCATATGCTGAACTCCGTATCCTGTCATGAAAGAATACAATCTGATTTTCGTTTGGCCAGATCAGGTGGTTGTGCTGCAGTTCATGGAGTGCGCTGCCGAGATAGCTGATATCTTTTGAATCTGTCGGGTGCCCTCTGTCCCTTTCAAGACCTTTGACAAGAAGTTCACGCAAAAATTCCAGGGGGACATTGTTTCCCACAACTGACGCGGTGCATAATGCGTTATAGGCGTTTTTGGAGATTTTCTTGATTCGGGATGTTACAAGTTCCGTAACTGACTCGCTGATTTCACCCAGGGCGCGCTGGCTGTCATCGAAGATCCAATTACCGCTTGATGTCATCCTGAATAATCCGTTTTTAAGCGCTGAATTCAGAAATTCATAAACAAAGAACGGGTTGCCGCGGGTGATGTCGTATGCCAGGTGCTGTAGTTTTTTTATTTCTTCGCCGGATTCGTCAAGAAGAAGCTCTATGAGCCTTCCCGTATCGTCTTCGCTCAACAATTCAAGTGTTAGGTATTGTCTGGTTTCAAGTTTAGGGATAATTATTTCATTTACGTTATCCCCTTCATCAGATCGAAATGCGCCCAGAAAAAGAGAGTGACCCAAATTATGCTGTCTGCAGCGTCTTGCGAATGTCTTTACAAGTTTCAGGCAAAAATTGTCTGCCCATTGCAGGTCATCAAAAAATATGACGCAATTTCGGCCCGGGCCAAATATCAGAGGGATAAAATCCACGAGGGTTTCAAGGAATATTGCCTCTTCCGTCTCAGGATCGACCTTGGCAAACGGGGGAAAGGCCGGCAGGTATTGTGCCAGATATGGAAATTTTCTCAAAATGAGCTGACCGCGGCCTGCGAGTTTGTTTTGCAGTTCGATATGCCATATCTTTCGCTCATTATCGCTGAGGCGGCTCATTATTTGCTGGACATAAGGCATCGCCCTTTCGACAGCGCTTAGCGGCACATTTTGCTCGAATTCGGTGAATTTCACTCTTAGAGGCAGAAATCCTCGCTCGGTCGCTGAGGAGAGAAATTCCCTTACAAGCCTTGTTTTGCCGACGCCTGAAGCCGCTCCTATAATCGCGAACGAACCTGTGCCGCTTTCGGCCTCCTTTAAAAAATCATTAAGCTCGGCCATATCCTTTTCCCGGCCGACCATTGGAATGCGATAATTCAGTTCCCTTTTGACATCCTTTGTTCCAAGGGCGAAATATTTTACATCGCCGTCCACCATATCCTTTTTGGCCCTATTCAAATCCTGAAGGAGGCCAAAGGCGGTCAGATATCTGTCATCCGGTTGTTTTCTTATAAGTTTTCCGATTATATCCGAGAGGGGCCCAGAAAAATCCTCCACCACGTGATCCAGCGGATCCGGAATGGTTCCGAGAATCTGATCGCAGATGTCCTGATGGGATTTTCCTGAGAAAAGCATAGTCCCGGTAGCTATTTCATAAAGAGAAATCCCAAGAGAATACAAATCGCTGGAGGCTTTCGGGGTGCTTCCAATAAACCCCAGTCTCTCCGGAGGCATGTATGGAAGCGACGCTACCATAGTCCGCTTTGTATCGTCATCCTCCAAAGATGATAAAAAGGCCTGCCCAAAATCAAACAGCACAGGCGTCTGGTCATCAACGCTCCTGAAGCCTATGTTGGCGGGTTTGATGTCGCCGTGAATTATTCCATTTGAATGAACCTGTTCCAATGCTTCAGTCAGGGTTATCGCGATGTTCACAAGGCTCATGGGATCAACCCTGTATTTATCCGAGCCTTTCTTTTTCCCTGACAATTTGGACTGAAAGGTTCCCCCTCCCAGATACTCCATGACAAGGTAGGGCAGGCCCTCCTCTTTTCCCATCTCCATAATTTTTATTATTCCGGGATGACGTATTTTTTCAAGGATGACACACTCATGAAAATAGTCATCTCTCAGCCGTTCCTTGTAATTGTCGCCAGCTCCGGGAAGAAGCCATTTTATGGCCACCAGGGCTGGCGGATTCGAGCTATGATCATAGGCTTCAAATGTCTGGGAAAAGCCGCCTTTTCCAAGCGGTTTGACAAGTTCGAAACGACCTGCTGCGATTCGTTGCCCACTTTTTAAGACTGAAGCCACCTGATCATCCTCTAACGTAAAACTCTTTTGGTGGGGAAAGGCAATCATCATCATAAACAAAAAAGCTGATAACCAAATATCGGAATATCAGACAGAAACTTTAATATGGAGAGGTGAAAGGCTTGTTTATGGCAGAACATCGGATGTCAAAG
>JADFZC010000215.1 GCA_015232735.1 Oligoflexales bacterium
ATGACAGGATATCAGAGAAATTCCTTGGACTGGGCTTCAAAAAGGTGGAAATAGACAAAGAGGGATTCGTATCAGGCAAACTCAACAGAGAAATAACAGATGACAGTATGTGAAATTGACTTTGAAAGAGAGGAGAGGCAGGGCTTTCCCGAATTTATTTTTGGCGAGTCCAAAAGCTTGAGCCAGCTTGTCGAGATAGCCGGCACCTTCGAGCAGAGATCCCTCCCCTGCCTCATTACAAGACTGCAAAGCGACAAGGGCAGAGAGCTTATGTCGCTTTTCAAAAATGGAAAGTATAACGAAGAGGCGAGAACATTCATTCTGGGGTCTCCCTCCGAAAAGAGGGTCATAAAAGGACATGTGGCCATAGTGGGCGCGGGGACCTCTGATATGTCTGTAGCCGCGGAGGCGGCTGAGGTGTTGTCCTTTCTGGGAGTTAACTCGGTTCTTCACATGGACAAGGGCGTAGCCGGAATCCACAGGCTCTACAACGCGCTTTCAGAAATAAAAAAATCACGCGTGATAATCTGTATTGCCGGTTTTGAGGGCGCACTGCCGTCGGTGCTTGGAGGTCTGGTGAGACAGCCTCTCATCGCTGTGCCGACAAGCACGGGATACGGCGTTGCGAGCGGAGGCGAAGTCGCTCTGAGAGCCATGCTGTCGAGCTGCGCAGCAGGCATTTCCGTGGTAAATATAGATAACGGCTTCGGCGCGGCTCTTGCCGCCTATCGCATTTTGGAAGGGAGCTTGGGAGACTATGGCGCGGAAAATTCTGAAAGTTGATCCGTTTTCGGGGATAAGCGGGGATATGATGCTTGCCGCATTATGCGCAGTCACCGGAGAAACCGAACTTCTCCTTTCGCTTCCAGACAGGCTCGAAATGGGAGACGTGGAAATTAAGATCGAAAAGGTTAAAAAACGTGGGATCATGTGCGACAGTGTAACAATAATCGATCATAAAAGCCCCGAGGAACGATGCATTGAGGACATATTCTCAATAATAGATAACGGAAAGCTCCCTGCCCCTGTAAAGAGCCTGTCAAAAAAAATATTTATGCTGATCGCCGAGGCAGAGGCCGAGGTTCACGGCCTTCCACTTTCCAAGATACATTTCCATGAAGTCGGAGCCATAGATTCAATATTCGATATTGTCGGATCGGCTCTCCTTCTGGATACAATGTCCTTCGACAAAGTTGTCTCAACCCCCATATGCACCGGAAAGGGAACCGTAAAATGCGATCATGGGATACTTCCGGTGCCGGCTCCGGCCACAGAAATCCTGCTGAGGGGAATGCCGTGTTACCCGTCTGAGGTCAACTCGGAGGCGACCACCCCCACGGGTGCCGCAATCCTCAAAGCTTTGAATCCATCCTTCCAGGCCTCTGTAATCAGAATTGAGAAAACCGCCTATGGTGCCGGTAAAAAGGAGTTTGAAAGACCCAACTGCCTGAGACTCAGCCTGGGTGAGGAAGAGCCGGAGGAGTCTTTGTCACCTCCGGAATACGATCAGAAAGTCTGGGTCATCAACGCCAATATCGATGACATGAGCGGTGAAGTCCTCGGAGAATATTTTCAAAAAAAGCTTTTGGCTCTTGGAGCTCTCGATTTCACGATATCCTCTGTGCTGATGAAGAAGGGAAGACCTGGCTTCAAACTTGAAATTCTCGCAGCAGAAGAAAATTTCAGGGAAATACTCAGGGTGATTTTCGAGGAAACCACCACAATCGGAGTAAGGTATTACCCTGTCTTCCGATCCGTCCTGAAAAGGGAAGTTAAAATATACGAAACTCCTCTGGGGCCGGTCTCATTCAAATGCGTATTTTTACCATCCGGTCGCATCAGGAAAATGCCCGAATACGAGGACTGCAGAAAAGCAGCCCTTGATAACGGCATCAGCCTCGAAGAGGCGTACAGAATAGCAATAGGCCATGCTGGCCACAAGGACTTCGGCCCTTTGCCCTGACGGACCTGTTGATGTCTCCCCGCAAATATGTCACAATGTCTTTTAAGGGTTACTAAAGAAGATAGGATAGGAAATGTCTGATTGGAAAAAAATGATAAAAGATGAGACCGTCTTACTGGTCGATGATGAGTTTGATATTCTTGAAATATACGAATTCTATCTGGAAAACGAGGGATTTAAAATTTTGCGTGCAACCAATGCAATGGAAGCGATGAAGCATATTGAGAATAATAATGTAATACTTGTGCTGACAGACCATAGGATGCCCGACATGGACGGTACAAACCTATGCGATTTGATAAAGGGGAGGTTTAATCATATTTACGTAGTAATAATATCCGGCTATGCAAACAGCGTTACCGACACAACCGATACATGCCAGTACCAACCTGATTTAATTTTCAGCAAACCTGTGGATCAGGAGACCCTGATAAGAACGGTTCATGGCTTCGCAAAGAGATATTTTGACCACAAAAAGGCCGTGTGATTCCGATGTAGTCAGCAGACATCTTACAGCATTCTGTTATTTTTTATCAAAATCTCAAGTCCGCGACACAAATCAGATCATCAACTTATACAAATAACCATCCGATATACAGTCAAAGGCATTGAATTTTTTGTTTCTGCCTGATTCATAACATTTGAGGAAAATGACAATTTCCATGAGACAAATTGTACTGCAAATTTTATTACTGGGTATTTTTTCCCAAAGCGCCATTTGCGGTGACGTCGTAAGCATTGCAAGTTATAACAGGGTATATCCGAATGTCAGAATTTTTGTTGATCCTTCAGGAACAATGAAAATCGATTCGCTGGTGAAGGATAAAGATCAGTTCAGGGAGATTTCCCTCCGTGACAGATATGGTTACTCATTTGCACCTCACTTTTATATTTTTACGGCAAGAAACGATACGTCTGTCAGGCAGATAAAGTCCCTGGCAATCGAGAACAGATCAATACGAGGCCATGAACTTTATATTTTTGACCAGTCGGGAAATATTCTTCCAAAGCGCGACTATAACAAAAAGCTAAGCCCGTTTCCGGTGCATAACATCACATTCGAGCCAAAATCCGGTTATACCTTTCTGGTTAAGGTGAACTATTCCTATCATAGAAATGTCAACATTTATTTTGATAATGAAGACTCGATGGGGGAGAGGCTTGTTGAAGAAAGAATATTTGTCGGAATGTTCTGCGGAATCTGCATCGGACTTCTCATGTATAATTTATTCATATCCATATCCCTTCGTGATAAAAAGTACTTCTGGTACTGCCTTTTCATCCTTCTTACTGTCAGCAGCGCCCTTATAATGAATGGATACTGGTATATGCTGCTTTTTACACCGAAGGACGGCACCCTTTCCGCCAGCCTGTCATTAACCATGGGAACAGCGGCAATTTTCGTGAGTTTCTTTTTGAATTCGAGGGAGAGGTATCCTTTCCTCCATGGATCGCTTTATGCTTTTTCAATTGCATCCTGCCTTGCTTCAGCCTTATTGATTTTCTGGCCTGACGAGATTCTCTGTTACCTGACAGATGTGATATTCGTCATATGCGGCACGCTGATAATGACTTTGACAATAATTGAAAATTTCACGAAAGACCGTCTGGCAAGATATTTTCTCTATGCGTGGGCCGTTCTTTTTTCCGCCCTTGCCTACTGGACTTTGGCGACAATCGGTCTTGCAGGCGAAAACGACTGGAACTACATGTCAATAAACGCAGGAATTTCTTTGGCAATTGTACTTCTGTCAGTAGGTCTTGGTGAGAAAATCGAGATACTCCGCAGAGAACTGATAAAACAGCTTGCTGAAAGCAATGACAACCTCGAAGAATGCGTAATAGAAAGAACTTCAGTAATTCTGAAACAGCAGGAAGATCTTATCGCCGCGACAAGATTCGCATCAATAGGCGAAATTTCCTCGGGAATTGCCCATGAAATAAGAAATCCCATCGCAATTGCCAAGGGAAATGCGGAAATACTTGGAATTCATCTTAAGGAGAAAGGCTATCTTAATGACAAGATCACGATGTATCTTGAAAAAATAGACAACAACCTGCAAAGGGTGGAGAGAATCATAAAGTCGCTCCTTTCGCTTTCAAGAAAGGATCAGCACCAGGAATTTAAACAGGAGAAGCTCCTTGATATCATAAGAGATGTTCTGGAAGTAGCTCAGGACAAACTGAAAAAGCATAATGTCAATCTCATTATCGATCCAAAAATAACTGAGGACATGTCCCTTGAATGTTATACGACTCAAATATCCCAAGTCATAATGATACTGATAAGCAACGCCATAGACGCCATCGGGGCACTTGAAGAGAAATGGGTCAAACTGGACGCCAAAATTGAAGATGCATCCATTTTGGTTTCGGTTGAGGATAGCGGAAACGGAATTCCAGAAGACATGAGAAACTCCCTGTTTGAAATATTTTTCACAACAAAACCGGCAGGAAAAGGAACAGGGCTGGGTTTAAGCATAGCAAAACGGATAGTGGAAAGTCATCAGGGTGAAATATTTTTGGATCCGGAGTCAAAACATACAAAATTTGTCGTAAGGCTTCCCCTTGTCCAGAGGAAGTCTAATGCCGCATAAAATATGGGATAAAATCAGGAAACGCTTTCTTCTGCCTTTGCTGACAGGCATAATGGCAGCATTCCTTCCCGCCCATCGTTCCCTTGGAGATGCTCCCGTCGATATAACTGCTTCCGACATGATACCTCTTGGACCCCATTTCAGTTATTATGAAGACCCTGAGGCAAAACTGTCAATAAAAGGCGTTCTTGCTGATAACAGCTTGATATTCAGGAAATCGGAGTCAGACATTCCCTCTTTCGGATATTCAAAATCAGCCTTCTGGTTCAGGGTGGTGCTGTCAAATCCCTTGAGCGTTCCGGTGTCAAAGATCATTGAACTCGCCTTTCCTTTGATGGATGACATTGAATTTTACCTGATTGACAGCAAAACCATGGCAATAATTGACAAAGAGTATACGGGCGACATGTATCCTTTCAGCCATCGTGAGATAAAATTCCATAATTTCACGTTTAATATAAACCTATCCCCTTCAACTTCAGACATTCTTTTAATAAGAGTAAAATCCGAGGGGAATATCCAGGTTCCCGTATATTTGTGGAAGCCGTTGAAATTTTATGAGTCCGTATTTGACATTCAGATAATTCAAGGCATTTTTTTCGGATTTATGATCATAATTTTTATGTACAATTTTTTTATAGGAATGGTACTAAGGGAAAAATCGTACATATTATATTTATGCCTGATAGTTTCCCTGACACTTCTTCTTGCTAACATAAAGGAACTTCCATTCGAATATGTCTGGCCCGAAATGCCGGAACTGA
>JADFZC010000011.1 GCA_015232735.1 Oligoflexales bacterium
TATCTTCCTTTGAACATCGTCTAGTCAATGAAATGGGGCGAATTTCCGGACCCATCAGGGGATGGTTATTGGGAGTTCTTTTTGGAAAAAAAAAGAGTTGTCATTTGACTTGAAATACTCATTTAAGGAGACAGGACTTTATCATATTTTAGCTGTCAGCGGTATGAATGTGAGCATTCTAGCATTTTGCTCCATGTGGTGTTTGGTTTTTCCATTAAGAATTTTTTATTCTTTAAAGATAATATCACCAAATTATTTTATAATTTTGCATAATATAATAAAATATTTAGTAATTTTAATTCTTTTGGAATATACTGCACTAACCGGTTTTTCGCCTAGTTGCCAGCGGGCTTTTCTCATATATGGATTTTTCTTGGTTTTGCCTATTATTTTGGGATCATCTTCCTTAAATTTAAGGCTAAAAATTACTGCTACAATACAAATATTGATATTCCCGATAGATTTTATAAATCTGTCAAATATTTTAAGTTGGGGATCGTATATCATTTTTGTTGCCGGATGCGCTGAAGGTCTATTTGAAAAAGAAAATTTCCTAGGCAAATTAGTTGTGTTGACAAGAATACAAATAATGTTGATGTTGTTTAGTACAGCGTTTGTAAACCAAGTCAGCCTTATAGGGTTATTTACGAATCTGGCTATTTCGCCAATATTCCCTATAATATTTATATTAAGTATTGCGGTAGTTTTTTTTGGAAGCTTTGTTAAAATTAGGTTCCTGTGTGATATTTCCTTATATATTGTTAATTCCTTTTTATATTTAATAGAAAATCTGGCCATTATTAATGGTAAATATTTTGGAGAAAATCTTAGGTTCGATAATACATTTAGCGGCGTTATAGTAATGGTAGCTTTACGTATTGCAGCAATCCTTTGTATATTGCAATCAATGAAATTGCTGATGAACAAAGATAAATTTGCAGAGTAAAATAGGATTGTTCCATTGAGTAGGAGCTTTTGATGAATAGTTTGATCGAAGGTAAAAGTGTTTTAATAGTTGATGATTCAGAAAGAGTCAGAGATCAGTTAAATCAGCTTTACAGGAGCCTTGGTATGAATGTTGCCGGGCTTGCTGCTGGTGGACTTGAGGCTATTGAGGTAATGCAAAAGGTAAATCCAGATTTGGTAAGTCTTGATATTATAATGCCGGAAATGGATGGAATTGAGTGTTATCGAAAAATGAAGGAAATGGAAGGTAACCGCCGCTATATTTTTATTTCCGTTCTTGCTTCTGAAGAAAGAATTTTGGCCTGTTATGAACAGGAAATTGGCAGAGAGCTTTTTTTGGCAAAACCGGTTACACTTGGTATGCTTGAGGCAAAGCTTGTTAAGATCTTCTGTGATTCAGATCAAAAACCTTGATAGATAAAATTGCGGTCTATGATCAATAGAAATAGATCAAATAGATTGCTAAGCTGCTTTTTGCTGAGAAAAGGAAAATGTCTCCTTTTTGTCGAATGAAGCAGCTCGATCTCTCAACTCCTCTGCACGCTGTTTGGCCTTTCTCGATATTACAAGGTAGGCGCATATTAATGAAATACTAAGCGAAAACATTGAAACAAGGAAAAATGCAGGATGCCAGAGAATACCCATGATCATTAGCAAGACAGCGGATATTGCACAAACTATCGCGTTTATTTTTATTTTATCCAAGTAGACAAGTGCAAGTTCTCCATTGATAACACCTTTGTTAAAGCCATCAATAAGTATCTGTTTTTCATTAGGTTTGAAGAAATACTTTAATGAAGTTTTTGGAGTGAATACATAATTAACTTTCCAGAAAGGGATATGAATCAATTGGATTCCGGCGATTTCAAGTTCTGTTTGACAATCAATAAGATAATCGACATTAAGACTTGCCAGCTTATGGTGGTAAAGTTCTATATGGGTTCTGGCTCTACGAAGCGCTTCGTCCTCACTGACCTGTATCCCTAGTATGGGCAAACCATTTGAAAATTTAAATTCAAAGAATTTTCTTGAATCATATGCGGACATTTCATTCGAATCTGTGAGTCGACCTCTTGAAAATGTGGAATCAAGGGGAAAGCCATCCCAGTCGGCTTTAATCCCTTCAGGTGGCTCATGTAATCTGGTGAACCCCCAAGTTTCACAGATGTTTGATCTTGCGGAGATGCACCACCTGTAACTTCTTCTAAATTGTCCTGTTTCTTGTAAGTAATCGTGAATCATAGCGAATTTTGAAGCATAGTTGTTTTGCCTTTTGACAAGGCCTTTCCAAACGGTGTGGCCTTCCATCGAAACTATCCAGTATGGCACACTCATTCCCTGAATATCGGTTACAAAAAATTCTCTTTCAGCCAGGTTTGGCTTGTGATGAAGTCGCTTAAGCCATTCCATAGCGAGGCTTTTTACCGAAACAGCGTCAATTGTATTTATTATTATATAGTGATCTCCAAATATTTCTTTTTGACCGGTTTCAATATCCACTTTAAATGTTGCTGAACAAAAAGGACATAAAAGAAGATAATCGGTAAAGACATATTTGGATGAATTCCCGCAAGTTGGACAAGTTAGTTCGTGCATAGTCATCCTCCTTTTTACATTATTAATTTTATCATGTTTCGAGTTGACAGATGCAAGATCGGCCTTAATTTGTCTTTAAGGGTGGAGAGATTCCCTGGTAATATTGTTTAATAAAGTGAAATTACAAACATTTTATTTTAAGATAATGGATGGCAAAATAAATTATAAATTTTAGGGAGATAACAATGGGTAAAATAGTTGGCATCGATTTAGGAACGACGAATTCAGTGGTAGCCATTATGGAACATGGTCAGCCAAAGATAATCGCAAATTCAGAGGGTAAGAGAACTACGCCCAGTGTTGTCGCGTTTGCCAAAAATGGAGAAATTCTTGTGGGTGATTCGGCTAGAAGACAGGCGGTTACGAATCCGGGAAAGACAATCTTTTCGGCAAAGAGATTTATTGGGTGCACACATAAAGAGAGAAAAGAGGAAGTCGAGGCAATGCCCTACAAGGTTGTTGAGGGCAAAGGAGGCATGGCATCTTTTGAAGTCGACGGCAAACAATATACTCCACAGGAGATTTCTGCGAAGGTTTTGATGAAATTGAAGCAAGCAGCGGAAGATTATTTGGGAGAGCCTGTTACAGAAGCCGTAATAACAGTCCCTGCGTATTTTAACGATAGTCAACGTCAGGCAACGAAAGATGCGGGAAGGATAGCTGGTTTTGAAGTTAAAAGAATTGTGAATGAACCGACTGCGGCGGCTCTCGCTTATGGGATGGATAGAAAAAAAGATGAAAAGATTGCTGTATATGATTTTGGGGGTGGGACTTTTGATATATCAATCCTGGAAATAGGTGAAAATGTTGTGGAGGTTCGAGCCACAGGAGGAAACAATCACCTTGGCGGGGATAACATAGATGAAGTTTTAATAAATCACCTTGTAAAGCAGTTCAAGGGTGATACAGGAATTGATATTTCAAATGATCCAATGGCAATGCAGAGGCTTAGGGAAGCGGCTGAAAAGGCAAAAATAGAACTCTCATCCGCTCAAGCAACGGAAATCAATCTGCCATTTCTTACAGCAGATCAGACGGGGCCAAAGCATTTAAATGTTTCAATTAGCAGATCTCAGTTTGAGAAATTAATAGCGGATCTGGTGGAACAAACTTTGGAACCCTGCAGAAGGTGTCTAAAAGATGCGGATATGACAATAAATGAGATTGATGAGGTGATTCTTGTTGGAGGATCGACTAGGATTCCACTTGTTCAGAAAAGGGTACATGACTTTTTTGGAAAAGAAGGAAATAAATCTGTTAATCCGGATGAAGTGGTGGGCGTCGGAGCGGCAATACAGGGCGGTGTCTTAGCAGGAGATGTCAAAGATGTTGTTCTTTTGGATGTTACTCCTCTTACATTGGGGATAGAAACTTTGGGTGGGGTTATGACTCGTCTGATCGAAAGAAATACAACAATTCCATTCAAAAAGAGCCAGATTTTTTCTACGGCAGCTGATAATCAGACATCTGTTGAAATCTGCGTCTTACAGGGAGAACGTGAAATGGCCGTAGACAATAGAAGACTGGCTAATTTTACTCTCCAGGAGATTCCCCCAGCTCCTAGGGGAATTCCTCAGATTGAAGTGACGTTTGATATCGATGCCAACGGCATTCTTTCTGTGTCAGCAAAGGATTTGGGGACTGGTAAGCAACAGAAAATTACTGTGCAAGCGGCTACAAAGATGTCAGAGGAGGAAATTCAAAGAACGGTTAAAGAAGCTGAATTGCATAAAGAAGAAGATAGAAAGAAGAGAGAAATTGTTGAAAACCGCAATGCTTTAGATACATTGATATTTACAACAGAGAAGACCCTAAATGAGAATAAAGCAACGATTTCTGATGATATGAAGAAAGATGTGGAAAAAGCAATTTCAAGTGCAAAGGAAAAACTCAGCTTGAATGATGCGGAGGCTTTGAAAAAAGCGAAGGAGGAACTGGAAGCCAAGACGCATAAACTGGCCGAAGAAATTTATAAAAAAACAGCTGCTCAGCAGCAACAGAAGGGAAATCCAGGTGATGAGGATTCAAGAGGTGGTTCATCAAGATCTCAACAAAATGCAGATCCTAATGTTGTTGATGCTGAATTTGAGGATAGTTCTCCAAAATAATGATTATATATAGCCGAAATAATTGTTGGTGTCTTTAGCGGCAGAAAGTTTCGCTTCATTATTTGGCCGGGCCGAAGCAACTGTAATAAAATTTTATGTTCACTTCGCTCATCAGGAGGGGTCTTATGCAGTTTCCTGCGATGGATTAAATGGCTTCAGGAATTTAATGGATTATGCTGCTTCCCTTTTTCTTTTGCGTTTAATAATAAGAGCATTTTTCATTTTATTTGTTGCCGTTATAATTTTTTCATCTGTAAGACCCATCTGCTGCAAAATGAGGAAAGAGAAAAGGGCTTTTCCAAATTGTTCAGTTTTTGCGTAGGTGACAGCAATGGTATGGATTATTTGAGGGACCTGCGTATCTAACTGGAGCGCTTTGTGTAAGATTCCGAGTGCATTGGAGTAAGATCCTTTTTGAATAAGAATTTCAGATAATTTCAGATAAGAAATAGTATCTGGGGTTTTTTCTATAATTGATCTGTACACGGTCTCTGCTTTATCAAATTCCTTAAGCTTAAAGTGCAGGGCGGCCTTGACAGCAAGCGCTTCAATAAAATCTGATTTTTTTGCCAAGACTTCTTCAATAATCTTTTGAGCAGCTTCGGTATTTTCAGTATTTGCGTAAAATTTTGAAAGCACGACATAGGTGTCCAGTCGATTTGGATTTGTTTTTTTCTCGTCTATCAGAGCGACTTCAGCGATTCTTGGATTGTTAGCGGCTAGAGCATATTTTACAATTGCTTCCAAAGCTTTTGTGCTTGACGGATGATATCTTCTAATTCGTTTGAAATAATATATTGCTTTTTCAAGATTGTTTGATTTTGCATAGGCTCTTCCCATTCCCATCAGGGAGTCGATGCTTTTTACATTTTCAAGCAGAGATTGACGATAGTGTTCAATTGCACCGGAATAGTCGTCAGAATCTTCAAGTAATTTAGCAAGTTGTGCCTGTCTCTTAAATTGTTTGGGATTTAGTTCAAGTTCTGAAATTATTGTTGAAATGGCTTCTGGAAATTTTTCCATCTCAATGTAGATATTGGCAAGTGTGACGTAGTTTTTTAGGTAACTTGGATAAATTTTGATGTTTTTAGATAATAAATCAATTGCTTTTTCACGATTGCCCAATTTGTATTGCAAAAGAGCGGCTACATAGGTGGATCTTGGATTTTTTGGATTGATTTTTAAAGCCTTTGCAAGGAATTTTTTTGCTTCCTCAATATCACCTTCATGCAATTTCCGCTCGGATTTTCTTATGTAGAAAATTTCTGTTTCCGGTGAATTATATTTTTTCAAGACCTGAATAATTTTCTTTTCCAAGTCGGTTGGTTGAAAAGGTTTGAGCAAGTAGTCTTCGGCTCCAAGGTTGGCCGTCTTAACAATATCATCTTTACAGGATTCACCGGTTACAACAATAACTGGAATATCTGAATTAGTTTCACTGTTTCTGATTGTTTCCAAGACCTCAAAGCCATTAATAGGTTCCATATAAATATCTAGTATGACGAGGTCAATTATTTGTGAGGAAAAATCTTTTATTGCCTCTGCTCCATTTGAACATAAAGTGAAATTTTTAATTTTCAGTTTTTCTAGAACTTTGGCAATTGATTTTCTTATAAGTTCTTGATCATCTACAACAAGAACAATTGTATCCTCGATATTATAAGATTTTTCTTCCATTGAAACTCCAAAGAAATTTCATTTGTTTGTTTCGGCACTTTTTGTCACAACTTAAATTTTTGAAAGGAGGAAAATTAATTGATTGAGATATTAAACAACGAAGCTAAAAGGATTTTTAGCCAACATTTCAAGATGATCAACTGGTTTTTGTTTCGTGCATTCTGGAATAAATTCTTGCCGTAAGATCATCTGGGTTCATTTGAAGTGCTTTTATCCATTGATTTTGTGCTTCATTTTTTTGTCCGCTTTTGTATAGGATCATGCCTAATAATGTTCTAGTTTCACTAATTGTATCTGTTAGGTTTAATATTTCTCTTAGTTCTTTGGTTGCCTTGGCTAGTTGGTCAGTTTTGATATACAATTTTGCAAGAGCAAGGCGAACATCGGACATTCTCGGCAAAAGTATGAGCGACCTGTTATATTCAGAAATAGCTTCGGCAAAAAGTCCTATCTCTTCATAGGCTTTCCCTGTTTTTGCGTGTAAATTTGCAAGCCTGCCCAATATCAATGATGGAATTCTTTTTTCAGAAAGCTTTTGTTTTATTGTTTTTTCAAAAATCTCAAGTCCCTCTTCATATTGGCCTAAATCACATAGAGTTACTGCCAGGCAAAGGGATGATTCGATAAATTCTGAATTGATATGGATGGCGGATTTAAATTGAAAGATTGCTTCAGGGAAACGTGACTGCTTGTGGTATGTAATTCCTAAAAGATGAATAACATTTGCAAGGGGACCAAAATCTTTGAGTGACGATTTGGCTAGTTTCTCAGCAGAATCGAATCTGCCTACATTTTGATAAAGTCTTATTTTTTCATGGATTTCTCGTATCTTCGATCTCAGATGTTTCAACCAATCCCCCCAGTTTGACATTATTATGCGATCGCTACAGCCTCAAAACGTCTTGTGACTACGATTTTGATCTGGCCAGGAAAAGCCACATTTTCTTCAACTTTACGTGCTATCGATCGAGTTAATTCCTCTACCTGATGCTCTTTGGTTTTTTTATGATTAACTTCAATGTGGACCTCTCTTCCACCACTCATAATACTAATTTTTTGTATGCCAGGGAATGATTTTATAGATTGATCTATAGCCAGAAGTCTTATTTGATAGCCTTCTTCGAGATGAATTCTGGCTCCTGGTCGTGCTCCTGACAATGTATCGGCTGTCTTCAAAACGTAACTTAACGGAGTATCGAGAACTAGGTCGTTATGATGGGACAGGATTGTGTCACAAACAATCTTTGATTCACCAAATCTATCAGCGTAGTCACAGCTTATGATTGCGTGTGATCCCTCTATTTTATAATCTATGCCCTTGCCGATATCATGAAGTAGTCCGCAGCGTTTTGCCAGTATCGGATTAATACCTATTTCATGTGCTAGTATTCCTGATAGTTTTGCTACTTCTAGAGAATGGTAATATTGATTTTGGCGATAACTTGTTCGCCAATTCAGGGCTCCAATCATTTTTTGAATTTCTGGATGAACATTTGATAATTGGAGCTCACTTACGGCTTGAAGTCCGAGTTTGTTTGAGAGTTTTTCTAGAGTAAATTTGTGTTTTTCATAGTATTTAGAGACGGCAGACCATTGGTTGACTCCCTTTGGGAGGATTTCCTCTAGAGTCATTCTTGCTGCTTCTTTGTATATTCCATAGCCTCCCCCAAGCTTAATGGCATAGAGTCCATTTTCACCTTCTTTTGACAAGGTAATTTCAACGCCTTCTGACAATTCACTCAAATCTTTGATTAGAGAGTTGTTGGCGGATTGAAGATTTTCAACAATTTTTTGGCTTGAAATTTCTACATGGTTAAGAGCTTTGGGCCAGATAAAATCCGGAGAATAACGAGAGAGAATTCTGTTTAAAACCCTGTTTGCTATTTTTTTGGATTGTGAGTCAATTGAATCCGTTAAATCTTTCAAGTATCTTTGGGATTCAAGTTGTCTTTCATTTATCTGATCTTCAACTAAAGTTGATTTAATGTTTGGAATTTTGCATTCAGCGATAATTTCAAGTTTACTCTGTAATTCTGTTTTTATTTTTAAATTAGTTTTTAAATCTTCCATGTATTTATTACGCAAACTATCAACCTTTAACTTATAGTTCTCCAATTCTTTTTCCTGGCGTACTATTCTAGCTTCTGTTTGTTGCATCAGGCTTTCTTGTGAGTTTAATTCTTCATTGGTTACTTGCATGTCCATTGCTAGATCGTTAAGACTAGTTTCTAGCTCATCCCTAACAAGGGATAGTTGTTCTTCAATTCTAAGTTTTGATTCAGAAAAAATCTGCTCTTTCTTTTTTAATGCCCTTTGAATAATAAGCGCTTTTTGCTGCAAGTTTTCTGTCTCTAGCCGTTTTGGCAAAAGAAATAACAATAAAGAAAATATGATGTAGCCGAGGAGCAAAGAAGCTCCGATGATGATTGCCGTATCCTGAATGATTTCATAATTCATCTAATTCTATCCTGTGTATATGCAAATTGCTTTCAAAAATGAACAGATGTTTATACCTTAACGTATCAACTTTACAAGATATGCAAATTTTGTGGATACGTTATGCTTAAACATGGAATCAATCCTGCCAAATATCTCTGGATAATGAAAGGAAGATTTATTTTACTATTTGAAAGCCGGCATGAAGTATGATGGAGACGTATCCTAAACCCTAAAGACGAAGGATCTGTCATGAAATATCAGTATTTTACAACAGATCCTAATACAAGCTTCGCTTGCCAGGATACGTCCGTGGCGCTTTCGCGCCACGGACTAGCTAAACAAAGTGTCAGAGGACTTTTACTTCAGATTTTTGCAGGGTATGCTTGGTGTTAACAGGATTTCAGGGTAAAATATATGCAGAGGTGATTAATTATATGTTATTTCTATCGATTTTGATTTGTTTTGTATTAATATGATACCAATATCAATAGACGTTGTTTTTGTGTCTGTTTGATAAAAAAGTGAAGAGAACATATTATGATTAATAAGAGAAATAATTTCAAGGGGCTCTATTTAATAATACAAATTCCAATTTTATCTTTGGAAATGGCCTATGGCAAGCCAATTATAGACAGGAAAGATAGGATTGAGATGAATTGGACTACGATGAAAATTAGGTACTATGGAGAATCAAATATAAACTTGGGAGCGATGTTGCCTCTAGTTGAGGCAGAGAAAGCGGCTTGGAAAGAGGGACTTAACTATATAATAAGGGAAATTCCGGAATTAAGAACTGATTTGATTGAGAAAATAAAAGGAAAAGAATTTGAGAAAGTTTATTCAAATAATGCGGCAAATGAAGTTGCTTCTTCAACATATTCTTATGATACAACTTATTTTACGGATGGAAGAGTCAGGGTTTCTCTAGAAAGCAGTTTGGCTATGGCACTAAATCCTGGAAATATCGGTTTTGAAAGTGAGAATATTTTAGATGAGTCAATTAAGACCAGAAACACGGGCATTATTATTGAGTTAAAAGATAAAAATATAAAGCCATTATCGATATTTGAATTAAAGGACAATAAGGGAAACAACTTGTATCAGGCAAAACTTGTAGCAAAAAACAATTATTTAAAGCGGGCTATGGGAAAATGGTTGGAAAAATCATCATCATCTGAAATTAGTTCAATAATAGGCCGCAATCCTGCTACTATTCAAGCCAATATGAAAGGGAATACACTTTATGTGGATTCGGAAAAGTGGAAGGAAGTGATAAAGGGAAACGAAGATTTGTTAAAAGTGGCTAAAGTCGCTATAGTCATTCTGTAATGCTCTCTTTCTGAATTTATTAATAGATAAGACCTATTAAGTATCGTTACTTCTGGCAGAGGTAAAAGCAACAAGTTTATGATTTGCAACCTCTTTTCATCAAAGTGTATTCAATTCCCACTTTTGGGATCTGTGAGTTTTTTATTTATAAATCGATAAATTGATGGCACTAAAAACCCCAACGATGTATTTTGGTGAGTGGGGCGAATATGGATTGTGTTTGTAATATCTTGAAATCTTTGAAAAGATCTTGTGTGGGTTTCACTTGTTAGTATACGTTTCTTTTACATTTAATGCCTGAAACTGGTTATTAAGTCGAAAGGATGACGAGTTGCCCATTGGGGAATAGAGGATTAAACGGGATTTGCTCAAGAGTTGTTTTTTTATCGTTGCACTGCCCCTGTAGAAGTGGTACACAATTTCTTCAAATCTCTAATGGGGTTAATTAAAGTATTAACTTGGAATTGATAGAATATGCCAAAAATAAAGACAAAAAGAGCAGCTGCAAAACGTTTTAGAGTTTTATCTTCGGGGAAAATACGCAGAAATCACTCTGGGAAACAACACATTTTGACAAAAAAACGAAGAGCTCGGTTAAATAAATTAAAAAAACCATGCTATGTAGATGCTTCTGATGTAGGCTTGGTTCTTCGTTGTTTACCCAACGGATAAGTGGCTTTCAACTGAAAAAATACTAATAAAGCTGAAGACATTTAGTCACGATATATGTTTTTGGCAAATATATTGAGGTGATTTGTATGACTCGAGCAAAACGTGGCTTTAAAGCAAGAAGAAGACGTAAAAAACTCTTGGACTTGGCTAAAGGTTACAGGGGATCAAGAAAAAATCGATATAAGACAGCCGTTCATGTAGTGAGGAGAGGACTTGTTTTTGCTTTTAGGGATAGAAGAGCCAAAAAACGGGATTTCAGGAGGCTTTGGATAGTAAGAATTAATGCGGCAGCTAGAGCATGTGGTGTAAGATACTCAGAGTTTATAAATGGCTTGACGAATATGAATTATGACATAGACAGGAGTATACTGGCGGATCTCGCATTGAACAATCCCGATGCTTTTTCTGATATTGCATTAAAGGCAAAGAAGGCGGCAACAAGACATAATTAAAAACGGTAATTTAATAACATAAATAAAATACTCATTACTACTAGTTATCCCCAGACCTGATATTTGGTGGGGATTTTTTTTATTCGTAAAATCAGACTAGTATAATTATCGTGAGATGAAAGAAAAAACTTATCCACAACCGCCTGTGTATAACTTTCAACCCTAACCAACTTCTGAAGTCTACGTTATTTTATTACATTTGCAATAGGGAACAATTATGAATCATTTCGAAACAAAATTCAATATTGATTTAGGATACCTTCTAATTTTTTTTCAAGGACTTTTGAGATATATGGGGACGGGGAGACTTGAACTCCCACGACGAGGTCACTGGCTTCTAAGACCAGCGTGTCTACCAATTTCACCACGTCCCCTTTATTAATTCAGTTTTGATTTGCCTTTGTTAATTCAATTTGTCAATAGTATTTGGATGAATTTTGATTATCGAAAAAGAATAAAATTCTTTATTCGTATTAATCTAAAAAAATGGATATAAAATTTTGAGGTCATAAGTGGCTATGGATAAATCATGCAATGAAAATAACAGATTACATGGCGAAGTGGATTTTTCTGGTCTGATTCTTGGATTTTGTTCTGCAGCGCTAACTTATATGGGATACAGTGTGGATGGAAAAATTGGTTCGGGGAAAAAAAATTTGATATTGGCGAAACAAAATATTGATTTTATCGAGATACTTAGAGATAAAACAAAGGGAAACCTGTTGGAAGATGAAAAACAGCTTATAGAACAGGTGCTTACAGATTTAAGGATAAAATATATAGAAGTCTCAAAGAATTAATTTATAGATATCCATTTAAAAAAGCTTAAAAAACATCCGAAAACTATTCAGAGGATGTGAAACGCATATGTGTTTCTTCTTTTCCTTAGAAGGTGATTTATGGATGTTTCCAAATATGATTTTCCCTGCCAGAAAGCATTTTACATGGGCTTACGCTTTTCAAAAAGCTTCGGGCATTTCGCTCTTGAAGTTGAGCATGTGGCATTAGCTCTTTTGAAATCTGATTTTTCATATTTAGATTCTCATACAAAAGAGAAGCTGGCTAAACCAGTTGAATTATATCTATCTAAAATTCCCAGAGCTTATGGGGTCGCAAAGATAGAATTCGGACAAAGGCTAAATACTTTGATGGACAAGCTTGAAGCAAAAGCCGGTGAAGGAATAATAAATGAACAAATGCTATGGATTGCTATTGTTTCTGATTCAACATTAATAAAAACCAACCTGCAAAAAATAAAAGAGGATGAAGAAAAAAGAAAAGCATTTGTAAGCTTCAAGGATTTGCACGGTTCAAAAGACACCCTCTCAAAAAAAGGAAAAGAACCTATTAAAAGTGAAAAGGATGAGGAAATAAAGGAGTTAACGAAGGAGCTAGATAAGAAATTAAAAACTTATACCATAGATTTGACTGAATTGGCGGAAAAAGGGGCTTTTGACCCAATAATTGGCAGAGACGATGAAATAAGAAGAGTTCTTGAGATATTGGGGAGAAAGAAAAAAAACAATCCGTTACTGCTTGGGGAGCCTGGCGTCGGAAAATCAGCTATAGCTGAGGCAATTGCAGTGAAGATTGTTGAGGGTATGGTTCCCGAATCAATGAAAGGGAAAAGGGTATTATCACTTGACATGGGAGCGTTGATGGCGGGAGCAAAGTATAGAGGGGAATTTGAAGAGCGATTAAAAGGGGTGCTTAAAGCACTCTCGGAATTGAAGGATAGTATAATTCTTTTTATCGACGAACTTCATATGATAATAGGTGCAGGAAATCAGGAAGGAGGGGTTGATGCTGCAAACATGCTTAAGCCAGCACTTGCAAGGGGAGAACTTCACTGCTTGGGTGCGACTACGTTGAATGAATATTCAAAATACATTGAAAAAGATTCAGCACTGGAAAGAAGATTTCAGCCAATTATTGTACGAGAGCCTTCAAAGGAAGAAGCGTTACGTATTTTGAGAGGCATTAAGAAGAAATATGAAATATATCATGGTGTGACAGTAAAAGATGAAGCGTTGATAATGGCAGTTGATTTATCTGCAAGGTATCTTGTCGATCGAAATTTTCCTGATAAAGCAATTGATCTGCTTGATGAAGCCTGTTCAAGAATGCGGTTGAGGATGAGTAGTTTGCCTTCAGAGCTTGATAGCATTAGATCGATGATAGAACAATTAGAAATGGAGAAACAATCGATCGAAAAAAGTGATGAAAATATGAAAGAATTAATAAAAATAAATGTAAAAATTGAAAAAGCCACTGAGGAATTTGAGAAAATAGAAAATATTTGGAAAGAGCATAACACTATACTTCAAAAGATCCAGTTTTTTGAAAGAAAGAATGAAGAACTTTTTGAATTATACAACAGGGCAAAAGAGAGGGATGATTTCGAATTTGCTGCAAGGGTAAAGTATGAAGAAATACCTGAAATAGAAAGAGAAATGAAGGAGCTCAAATTAAAGATAAATGAATTGAGTTCGAAGAATAGATACTTATGTCAGGTAGTCGGGGCAAATGAGATTGCAGAGATTGTCTCAAATTGGACAAGTATACCTATTTCCAACATAACTGAAAAAGATTCAAAGAGAATCCTGACAATGGGTGAGAGGTTAAAACATCGTGTGTTTGGTCAAGATGATGCTATTGATATAGTAGTTAGAGCTATTAAGAGATCTAGAGTGGGTATAAATGATCCTGCCCGACCGCTTGGAGTTTTTTTATTTTTGGGTCCAACAGGTGTTGGAAAGACTGAACTTGCAAAAGCATTGGCAGTAGAGTTATTTGACGATGAAAAGCATCTTGTCAGGATTGACATGTCGGAATATATGGAAAAACATAACATTTCAAGATTAATTGGTGCTCCTCCTGGATATGTCGGTTATGAAGAAGGTGGCGAATTGACTGACGCTATTCGAGTAAAACCATATTCAGTGCTTCTTTTGGACGAGATTGAAAAGGCGGATAATAAGGTCTTTGATTTATTATTGCAGATTTTCGAGGATGGAAGAATGACTGATGGCAAGGGGCGTGTAACTAATTTTAAAAATACATTAATAATTATGACTTCAAATCTGAAAACTGGCGGTGTTCAAAGCTACCAAAATAAATTTTCAAAAGATGAGTATATAAGAAATCAGCTTACTTTAAAATTTAAGCCGGAATTTGTTAATAGGTTAGATGAGATCATTATTTTTAGGAAACTTACCGCTATCAACTTAGAACGCTTGATAAATCGTCTGCTTACCGATTTGAATAACAGAATGATGGATCGAGGGATGCGGATTGCTGTTGGCAAGAATATTTTGAAGGAGCTTATTTCATTGGGATTGGAAGGGGATTTTGGTGGCCGTGCGGTAAAGCGAGGTTTTCAGTCCTCAGTTGTAGATGAACTGTCGGATCGAATTTTGTGCTTTCCTGATAAAATTAAAGGTGTTTGGGTTATTGACAAGGATTCTGAGGGGAGGATTTTTTGGGCAGAGGATGTAACATCACAAAAACTGTTGCCTGGCAGGATAAAAAAAATACAGTGAACAGACTTTTCCTTGACTAACCATATAATAATAAGTTACTTTTTTTTCCCTTGATGGAAGTTAATATCCGTTAATTATTTTTTTTAATGGGGCGTCGCCAAGTGGTAAGGCACTGGATTTTGATTCCAGCATCCGGAGGTTCGATCCCTTCCGCCCCAGCCAATTTGAATAAATGGAAAACTAAATTTTTTTAATTTGATATAGCATAAGCATGCTAGTTTTGAGGCAAAAATGGAAAATGATATATTGGTATTTTCAGGAAATGCCAACCGACCGCTATCTGAAAAAATTTGTGAATTTTTAGGAATGCCACTTTCAAGTGCCTATGTGGGTAGCTTTTCTGATGGTGAAACTCGAGTTGAGATACAAGCCAATGTAAGAGGACGGGATGTTTTCATTATTCAACCTATATGCCATCCTGCAGATCATCATTTGATGGAATCTTTAATTATTATAGATGCTTGCAGAAGAGCATCGGCGAAGAGAATTACCATTGTAGTCCCATACTATGGATATGCTCGGCAGGAACGAAAAAGTACGCCAAGGACACCAATTACTGCTAAACTTGTGGCTGATTGCTATACCGTTGCGGGAATCGATAGGATGTTGGCGGTTGAATTACATACATCGGCAATTCAGGGTTTTTTTAATTTGCCAGTGGATCACTTATTTTCAAAACCTATTTTTGTCCCATATTTTGAAAATACGGATAATCTTATTGTGGTTTCTCCGGATGCTGGAGGAGTTCAAAGGGCCAGGGCAATGGCGAAGTATTTTAATTGCGGTTTGGCCATAGTTGATAAGCGAAGAGATCAACCTAATGAAAGTGATGTGATGAATGTAATTGGGGATGTGAAAAATAAAAACTGTTTATTGATAGATGATATTTGTGATACGGCGGGCACACTCTGCAATGCTGCTAAATCATGCTTTGAAAAAGGCGCTGCTTCGGTGAGTGCTGCGGTTACTCATGCTGTATTGAGTGGTAATGCGGTTGAAAAAATTCAAAACTCAAGTTTAAAGGAGTTAGTCGTAACAGATTCTATACCACTGACTGAAAAAGCAATTTTTTGCAAGAAGATTAAGCAATTGACTCTGGCAAATTTATTGGGTGAAGCAATTCGGAGAATTCATAGAGCAGATTCTATAAGTTCCTTATTTGTTTAGTGTTTATTTTATTTTCTTTAAAACTGAATGGTTAATGTTCAATCTAGAGTCAGTTATAACTAGTCCCTGGCGCTTTCAGCGCCAGGGACGTATCCTAGCGAGCGAAGCTTGCTTAGGATCTGTTTGAAATATGCTGAAATTTCGGGGAGATCCTATACTCACTGCGCTCGTCAGGATATGTTGCTACTGCGAACTGCACCAGCAACTAATTATATCTGTAATATTTGTTTCAATAATATTAACTTGTTATGGTCTGGATGGGCTGCTGGAAAAATTCAACACTTGAAACCTATTTGTGATCTAGATATAAGACTAACCTCTGGTTTTTTGTTGCTATACCAGATCCGGGTCGTTCTATGTAACTTCCCTGTGAAATGGTTTTTTTATAAGGAGTGTTGGGTTAATGTCTGACGTGTTAATAGACATAGAAGCGAATTTGCGTAAAGGAACTGGTAAGGGAATTGCTAGGAAATTGCGAAATAATGGTAAAATCCCGGCAAACTTGATGGATAAAGGTAAATCTACGTCGATTGAACTAAGCTCTAAATTGTTGGATAGAGCGTACGCATCAAAAGAAAGAAAATTTAATTTGTTATTAAATGGAGAATCAAAAGTTGTGTACATTAAAGAACTACAGATAGATGCCGTTAAACGTATTCCCTTACATGTAGATTTAATGCTCGGTAAATAGGATGTGGTTCTGATTTGAAGCTTATTGTGGGATTGGGAAATCCAGGTGCAAAGTATGAGAGGACGAGGCATAATGCTGGGTTTCTAATGCTTGACGAAGTTGCTAGGCAATTTGAGATTAATTGGTCTGGAGAAAAGTTCAAGGGTGTCGTAGGTCGTGGCGAAATAAATGGTGAGAGCTGCGTGCTGTTAAAGCCTATGACCTATATGAATTTGAGTGGACAGTCAGTTGCTTTAGCATTGTATTTTTTCAAACTGGCTCCAGAAGATTTAGTAGTTGTTCATGATGATATTGATGTACCGTCTTGCAAGGTGAAGGCTAGGTTAGGTGGTGGTGATGGGGGTCATAAAGGTATAAAAAGTATTGTTAATGAGATTGCATATAGTAATTTCTATAGAATTAAGCTTGGAGTAGGTCGTCCCGAGGCAGATAGTAAAATAGAAACAGAAGCATGGGTGCTTGGCAGATTGAACGAAGAAGAGCTAAAAGCACTAAGTAGTAGCATGCTTGAAGATGTACTGATTAGATTTGAAAATGTAATTAAGAAATAAAGGATATAAATGATTTATATCTTGCATTACGATGTGCAAGACGTGTTAATCGGAAAGGGAGGTTAAAAAATTGCTTAGAGAATATGAGCTAACTATAATCACGAGAGCTGAATTGCTGGATGCAGAAAAGGCTAAGACCTTAGAAGGATATGAAAGCATTATAAAAAGGAACGGTGGCGACATACTGGAAAAAAGAGATTCGGGAGTTAAAAAATTATCCTATCCAATAAAGAAAAGTTCAAGAGGACATTATATTTATTATGATATTGCCACTCTTCCTGAAAATATAGCAGAATGTGAAAGGCTAATGCGAATAGATGAGAATGTTCTTAGACATTTAATAGTAAAAACAGATGATACGGTTAATATCGAAGAGAGAAAGAACGAGTTGCTTAAAAGCTTTTCAGTAAGCCAGGAATCGTTAGATAAAAGAGTTATGAGTTAAGGACGCATAAGATGAAGTTAATATTAAATCAAAATGTACCTTCGCTGGGTTCTATTGGTGATATAGTAAATGTAAAATCTGGCTATGCAAGAAATTTTCTTATCCCTAGAGGATTAGGGGTGGTTGCTAATGAAGGTAATAAGGCAGCTTTGGAGCATCAACTTAGGCAATTGGAAAAAAAGAGGAAGGTTCTTTTAGTTGAAGCGAAGGCGTTAGCAGCAAATATTGAAAAGATATCTGTTACGGTTACAAAGCAGGTTGGAGAAGATGAAAAAATTTTTGGTTCGGTAACTACTGCAGAGCTAGAAGGACTTTTAGCAAACGAAGGTGTTAAAGTCAGCAAGAAAGATATTAAGCTAACAAATGAGATTAAGAAAGTCGGTGTGTATACTGCTGAAGTGAAGGTGCATCCTGAAGTTACCGCGAAATTTAAGGTTTGGGTCGTAGCTCAGTGATCTTTTATTAGTAGTATAAATTTTTTACTTCACAGAGATTTTTGCTGAGGTCTCGCTCCATGAAAATTGGCCTTATACTCTTTAAATAGCATGCGATTTGTTTGTTATATTTAATGAGAAAACTTGCCTTATAGTGTGAGATTACACGAAGAAAAATTCCATTGCAGGTCTAGATAGATTAAAGTATAGAAATAGATGGCTTGTACACTAAAGTACATGCTGGATGTCAGGTTGGAAGTGTCCGCTGCAATAGTTTAATAAATCTTGTGAACTTGGACCACGCAAGACAATCTTTGCATCGGGTAGTGACATCTGCCACAAGTTAAGAGAATCTCCTTAATACTTAAGATAGAGGGGATTGCTTTATATTTTATTGTTGAAGCTGAATTCGATGATGAAGGTCATATTTAATGGCATTTAATCTGATTTTCTTTAATAGGGGATGTTCGGTTGGATCAGCCTTTGGAAATTGCAACTCCTTTATATTCGAAAGATGCGGAAAAGGCTGTATTAGGCGCGATACTTAGAGATTCACACAATTTATTTATTATTGATGGGATGCTTGAGGCACCCCATTTTTTTTTGGATGCCCACCAGAAGATTTTTCAAATGATAATGAGTCTGTCTAACAGGGGTGAATCGGTAGATATTGTCACTGTTGCAGAAGGTCTCCGCAAGATTAGAGATGGAAATAATCTTTTGTTGGGCCCCTCTTATCTGGTTGATCTGACTGAAAATTGTCCGGTGGCACAAAATATCGAACATTATGCTAAAATAGTGCGGGAATACTACTATGAGAGAAGAATTGCAGATGTATGTCAAACAACTATAAAACAACTCATGTCGAATGATGGAGGAAGTTTTGAGGGGTTGGTTGAAAACATTGAAAAAGAGTTTCTTTCAATATCAGAACAACATGATCGTAAAGGTATTTTGAATGCTGATAAAGTCCTTGAATTTACAATTGAAGAAATACAAAGGAAGCTGGAATCTGATGGAGCTTTGACAGGCGTTCCTTCAGGATTTAAGGATCTAGATGCATTGACGGGAGGTTTTCAGGGAAGTGATTTGATTATTTTAGCAGCTAGGCCTGGAATGGGAAAGACAGCATTGGCTCTCAATATTGCGGTTAATGCCGTTTTTAAAAAAAAATCGGTGGTTGTTTTTACGTTAGAGATGAGTAAGGAACAACTAATGTCCAGAATATTGGCTTCTGTATCTAGAGTTGATTCTTCTCGTCTAAGAAAAGGTGATTTGACGGATGAAGAGCAGGATAGACTTATGGAAGGAGCCAGAAGAATTTTTGAATTTAAGGAATTTCTTGGTATAGATGAAACGCCAGGGATTTGCCTTATGGAGCTTAGATCAAGGTGTAGAAGAAGGCATAGGGAGGCTGGTCTTGATCTTATAATAGTTGATTATTTACAGCTAATGAGCGCATCCTCAATGGGACGTTTGGAGAGTAGAGAACGGGAAATATCACAGATATCTATGGGGTTAAAGGAATTGGCTAAAGAATTAAATGTTCCTGTTTTGGCACTTGCTCAGTTAAATAGAGGACCTGAGTTTAGGACGGGAGACAAGAGACCTAAAATGGCGGATCTAAGGGAATCTGGGTCAATGGAGCAAGATGCAGATTTGATACTTTTTGCTTATAGAGACGAATACTACAATCCAAACTCTGAGCACTCTGGGATAGCGGAGATTATTGTTGGTAAAAATAGACATGGATCATTGACGACAATTAAACTTGCTTTTCAACCGAATTTTGTTTGCTTTCAAAATTTGTATAAAAATGATTCTTATCGAGTATAAATAACTTCGATGTCGAATTAAAATTTTTATATGAACAAAGTCTATATCAGGATAGATAACTGTGCTGGTATCTGCAACCATTAAAATCCAAAAGACACAACCCTGTCAAGTCGCTTGAGCTTTGCGTCAATAGCGAAACACTGATTACTTGTTCGAAAAAGCTGTGCGGGCAGTTAATGATTAGTTTATGCGTTTTTGCAGATATATTCGTTAGAAGGACTCTATTGGTCGTTGAATATTGAGTTCGATCTCAACATGAGAACACTCCCGTACCTTTCTTGGTTTAGCCTTTAATATCCAAGAAGCTTTAAAAACCAAGCCAGTCGTATTTGTGAAATACTAAAGATGGTAGATTTTTATTTTTTTTCTGAGAGTATTTCTATTGATTCCCAAAATTTTTGATGCCTGTACTTGATTGCTTCCAACCCTTCGGAGAATTTGAACAAGCAATGGCTTCTCAACTTTGGACATTATTAACTCGTGCATGTTTTCCAGTTGAAATGTCCCTATCTGGTCCAGAAACCTAGATATTTTTAGTTCAACAACATCTTCGATAGAGTAACTATCCAACTTTGTTGCCAACTCTTGATCTT